>NZ_JBILTE010000001.1:0-67043 GCF_044371705.1 Flavobacterium sp.
GGAAATAGTTTCGTATTCTAAAACATTTTCTTTTTTACTGTCTAAATCCAAATAGCCAATGGGTGCATTGTCAAAATGAACCATGTATTTTTGGGAAGAAATCACGATTGGTAGCGTGAAATTCATCAATTCCGAACGCCTTTCGTAGCCATAATCAGCTCGATTGTATAACGCCAAACGATTGCCGCGTCTATCCATTCCTAAAACACGAGCTCCACCACCATATAATTTTTCGGTGGAGTTAATATTGAATTGAATCACTTCAGTGGAATCATAAACAATATTTCCTTTGACTCTCTCAAGGGGTTCGTGCTTTCTTTTTAGATAACCGGATTTTTCTGAAATCAATAATTCTCCTTTTTTATAATAAGAAATTTTAAAAGGTGATTTTGTGATTTGTACTTCTAAAACATTGGTTGTAATTTCTAAAAAATCTGCTGATTCTTTGAATTGGGAGGAGTTTTGATTGGGTTTTAAAACAACCGCATGCGAATTGGAATTAAATTTTTCTCCTTTTGGAACAAAAGAAGTTTCGATGATTTTATCAGTATAGGATTGAATAAAATACGTTCCATCGGAAGTTTTTACCTCCAACATATTTTGATTCCATTCATGTGAAATGTATTTGCGATTGACATTTTGTGCAAATGCAATAGACGATAGGAATAATAGCAAAAAGAGTTTTTTCATTCGTTAGTTCAATTTTGTCGTAAAGAGATACGCTCCTTTTTGGTTTAAATTCAATTCTTTATCCCAAATAAATTCTTCTCCGGTTAAAATATTTTTGAATTTTTTACCTTTCAAATTTAGTTCTTCATAAATTGATAAATCTACTTTTGTTGACTCGTATTTATTTAAAATTAAAACAACAATTTCATCATTTAACATTCTAAATAAAGTGTAAACGCCATTATTAGGAGCAAAATGCATTGTTTTTCCGTCGTGGATGGCTTTGCTGCTTTTTCGATAATTTAAAATTTTAGTCAAATAGTTTTGCATGTCTTTTTTATCAGCAGAAAGTCCATCACCGGTAAAAGCATTTACTTTATCTCCTTTCCAACCACCGGGAAAATCGGTTCTGATTAAACCGTGATCGCCGGGTTTGGCAGTATTTTGCATGAGTATTTCGGTTCCATAATACACCTGTGGAATACGAGGTAAGACTAAATACGTAGCTAATGCCATTTTAGTATTGACTACATTTTCCTCCATTTGGGTAAAAATGCGATCCATGTCATGATTATCGGGAAAAATCATAAGGTCTTTTGGTGAAGCATAATGAAAATCGTTCGCTAAACCGTCATACAATTTTGCAAAACCTTTGTCCCAACTTTCAGGTTCTTTGATGGCTTGCGGAATGATGGTTTGCATGGCAAAATCCATCGTTGAACGTAAATTTGATACGTAGCCGTCATGATTAGAAGCTCCATTTTGCCAGTATCCAATCAATAAAGGATTCGTACTCCATTCTTCTCCAACAATACTAAAATTCGGATACTCAGTCATTATTGCTCCAGCCCAATTGCTCATAAATACTTTGTCTGGGTATGGATAGGTGTCTTGGCGGATGCCACCTAATTGCAGCGTTTCAATCCACCAAATACTATTTTGAATGATGTATTTTGCTAAAAAAGGATTGCGTTGATTCAAATCGGGCATGGATGAAACAAACCAACCATCGGCCATTTCTTTTTTATCTTTTTCGGAGGCATACAAATCTTGGTTGCTGGTTCTGCGGTGATTGGAAGTGACGTATTTTTTTTCTTTCTCATACAATTCTTGATAATTTACCCAATCTGAAAAAGGTAAATCTTTCATCCACCAATGTTCGCTACCGCAATGATTTGCGACCTGATCCATGATGAGTTTCATGCCTTTTTGTTTCAGTTTTTGAGCTAAATTTTTATAATCGGTTAAGGTTCCGAATCTCGGATCTACTTGATAAAAATCGGTCATCGCATAGCCGTGGTACGAAGCATTTTTCATGTCATTTGTCAAAACCGGAGTCGGCCAAATAGCGGTAAATCCTAGATTTTTGATGTAATCAATATGATTGGTGATTCCTTGAATATCGCCACCGTGACGTTTATAGTCGTGGGTTCTGTCTAAGGTGGTTTCTTGCATAGATTTCATAATATCATTCGCTTCATTTCCGTTGGCAAAACGATCGGGAGTAATGAGGTAAATAGCATCGGAACTATTGAAACCGATGAACTCTTCGGAAGGTTTTGATTTTGCTTTTAACTCATAGGATTGAATTATTTTTTTACCTTTTTCAGGTTCAAAAACAATGTTGAAAGTACCGGGTTTAGCGGATTTGTCGATTGCGATATCAATAAAAAGATAATTGGGACTTTTAGCTTGGTTAACTTTGATAATCGATACCCCCGGATATGAAATTTTTGGCGTAGCAGCCCCAATATTGGGATGCTGCACTAACAATTGCAGGTTTTCATTTTTAAATCCGACCCACCAGTTGGGTGGTTCAATTCGGTTGACTTGAGCAAATGCGGAAGTTGATAAAAGTAAAAAAATAAGTAGCTTTTTCATTTTTTTAAACATTAAGAAGTTAAGGTTTTTTTTACTAAGTCTTATTAAGAGAGTCTTTTGACAGAATATAAACTGAAATATTTTTAAACATTATGAATAAAAGAATGTATCAGTAATATTCGTTAAGAAATGTTGTGATTAGAAAATTAAATTAAGGTTCAAGCATTTTAAAATACTCATTTACCAATGGCTTAACTGATTTTGTAATATTATCAGTATAAAAATTTATTAACAATCCTTGAGGCTTTTCAAGCAAGCTCATGTACGTTAATAATTGAGCTTCATGGACAGGAAGCAAACTTTCAATCGATTTTATTTCAACAATCACTGTATTATTTACAATTAAATCGAGTCTTAACTCTGTTTCAATCAATAAATCTCTATACTCTAGTTTAACTTTTCTCTGGGTTTCAACATAAAAACCATTATACTCTAACTCTTTTGCAAGACATTTTTCATAAACTGATTCAAGTAAGCCGGGACCCAATGTTTTGTGAACGGAAATCGCACAACCAACAATATCATAACTTAATTAGGTTACCTCTTTTTTTGTCATATTTATTGAATAAAAAATGGAGTTAAAATTAAGGTTGTTAAATAGATTTTAAACTTAATTCCCTTAATGAACCAACCTTAATTCCTTAATGTTAAGACTATACGGTTACCAAACTATTCGGCTCCACCAAAATTTCTTTTCCGTTAACAAAAACAATAATAGGTTTATTTCCTTCCAACGAAAACTTTGTTTCATTAGATTGAACTGAAACTTTTAAAATTTGATTTCTGAAATTAATTTTAAATGAAAATCCTTTCCATTGTGATGGAATTTTTGGATCAAAATGTAAAGCTTCATTTTTCACACGCATGCCACCAAAACCTTCTACAATACTCATCCATGTTCCGGCCATTGAAGTAATGTGTAAACCTTCGTGCACTTCTTTATTGTAATCATCTAAGTCCAAACGGGAGGTTCGTAAATAAAAGGTGTACGCTTGTTCCATTCTGCCTAAACCAGCCGCTTGGATTGAGTGAACACAAGGGGAAAGTGAACTTTCATGAACGGTAAACGGCTCATAAAAATCGAAATGTTTTTCCAATTGTTCTTTGCTGAAATGGTCTTCAAAGAAGTAAAATCCTTGCAAGGTGTCTGCCTGTTTGATGTAAGGCGAACGCAAAATTCTGTCCCAAGACCATTTTTGATTAATGGGTCGCTGACTTTTATCTAAATCAGTAACTTTTACTAGTTCTTTATCTAAAAACCCATCTTGTTGCAAATAGACATCATGTTCTTCCGAATAGGGAAAATACATATTGTCTGCTACTTCTTTCCAATGATTGATTTCTGATTGCGAAAGTTTTACTTTATTTAAAATTCGGGTATAATCAGTTGAATACTCTTTTTCGATTTTATTAATCTGTTGCACTGTATAATCAATACACCATTTCGCAATATAATTGGTATAGAAATTATTGTTCACATTGTTTTCATATTCATTCGGACCGGTAACACCTAATATTACATATTGATTTCTATAGGTTGAATAGGTGGCTCTTTGATGCCAAAAACGGGCAATTCCGATTAAAACTTCTAGCCCTTTTTCAGGAATATAGCTGTAATCTCCGGTAAAACGGTAATAATTAAATATAGCAAAAGCAATAGCTCCGTTTCGATGAATTTCTTCAAAGGTAATTTCCCATTCATTGTGACATTCTTCGCCGTTCATCGTTACCATTGGATACAAAGCTGCTCCGTTTTTGAAACCTAATTTCCCTGCATTTTCAATGGCTTTATCCAATTGATTATACCGATAGGTCAGTAAATTTCTAGCCACTTGCTGGTCTTTGGTTGCCATATAAAAGGGAATGCAATAAGCTTCCGTATCCCAATAAGTTGACCCACCATATTTTTCGCCGGTAAATCCTTTTGGGCCAATATTTAAGCGAGAATCTTTTCCAAGATACGTTTGATTGAGTTGAAAAATATTGAAACGAATACCTTGCTGAGCTTTCACATCGCCATCGATGGTAATATCACTCATTTCCCAAATTTTTGCCCAAGCTTTGATTTGATTTTCAAGTAATTTGTCGTAACCTATTTTTAAGGCATCAGCAATTGCTTTTTGAGCAGCTATTTGTGTGTTTTCATGATTCATGGAAACCGTGTATCCGCCTATTTTTTGAATTGTTGTAGTTTGATTTTTGGAAATAGATACTTCATATGAAAATTCAATGGTTTCATTGGAAGACGCAACATTGAAAGGCGATGTATTTACAGATATACCATCAACCAAAATGGTGTTTTGCATGAAAGTAGTTGCTGTAAAATGTGTTTTGAATGTTCTTGCGGTTACGAAAGCTTCGTTTCCATTGTTTTTAACTTCTAATGGTTCCCAGAATTTTTCTTCCCAGTTGGCATCTTCGTTATGCACGCCGGCATCAATATAAGGTTTGAAAACAATTGTAGTATCCTGATTTAATGCAGTTATTTGATAATTAATCACACCTACTTCATCCAAATCAATGGAAAGAAAACGACGCACTTGCACCTCAATTTCGGTTCCGTTTTGAAGAATTGCATTAAAAGAGCGATGGTACCATCCTTCTTTCATGTTTAATTCTCTGCGAAAACTTTTCACGGCTACACAGTTGGCTAAATCTAAATTTTCGCCGTTGATTTCGATATTGATTCCAATCCAATTGGGGGCGTTCAATACTTTGGCAAAATATTCCGGATAACCGTTTTTCCACCAACCTACTTTTGTTTTATCGGGATAGTAAATTCCGCCGATATAACTACCTTGGAATGTTTTTCCGGAGTAGTATTCTTCAAAATTCGCACGTTGTCCCATCGCACCGTTTCCAATGCTGAACAAACTTTCAGAAGACTTAACCAGGTCTTGCTCAAATCCTTCTTCAATAATCGACCAGTTATCTGGTTTTATATAATCTTGGTTCATTAATTTTTGGTTTAAAAAGTTTCAAGTTTCAAGTTTCAAGTTTTTGTTGAATAATTTTAAAATCCCGAAAACTTTAATTTTTTACTATTTATTTATAAGGTTTTGGATAAAATTCAAATCGATGAACGTAAAATCTGAAAATACGAAATGAGCTTCATGTAAAATGTTTTCTTCTCCAATTCCAACACTCGTCATGCCTGCACTATTTGCCGCTTGAATTCCTGCAACAGAATCTTCAAAAACAATGCATTTTTCGTTCGGGAAATGTACCTTTTTAGCTCCTTGAAGAAAAACTTCTGGGTCAGGCTTAGCGTTCGTAACATCGTTTCCATCAACAACAGCATCAAAATAGTCTATTACTTTTGCTTTTTCTAAAATAGGTCTGGCATTCTTACTGGCAGAACCCAACACGATTTTTTGTTGGTGTTGTTTTAAATAATCCAACACAGGCAAAACACCCGGCAGCACTTCGCTTTCATCCATAGTTACCAAATAGGAGAGATATTCATCGTTTTTTTGCTTAAGCCAAATTTCTTTGTCTTCTTGTGAGGCTGCAATATTTCCCAATGCAAGGATAATTTCTAACGACCGAACGCGGCTTACGCCTTTTAACTCTTCATTGTGTTCGGGTGTAAAATCAATACCGAGTTGTTGAGCCAATTTTTGCCAAGCTAAAAAATGATATTTAGCCGTGTCAACGATTACTCCATCTAAATCGAATATAAATGCTTTTTGATTCATTAGTTCTGTACTACATCATCCACATCTTGAACTTTGTAAACTAACGCAGCAGCAATTAAAAAGCTTACTCCACTGGTAACTAAAGCAAAAATGGCATGATCATTATATAAATATTTGACAAGTAATCCTCCGATGAGGGCATTAATAATTTGTGGAATTACGATAAAGAAATTGAAAATTCCCATGTAGACACCCATTTTCTTTGGTTGAATAGAACCGGCTAAAATAGCATAAGGCATCGATAAAATACTTGCCCAGGCAATCCCTATACAAATCATGGAAAAAACAAGAGCTTCTTTGTTTGGCATGAAATAAATAGATATTAATCCAATTCCTCCAATAATTAAAGAAGTAGCATGTGTTTTCTTTCTTCCAATTTGTTTAGCAATATACGGAAGTGTAAAAGCGAAAATCATGGATACAAAGTTGTAAACGCCAAAAAGAATTCCAACCCAATTTCCTGCATCATCAAACAAAGGGTTTTTAACATCATCAGACGCTAAACCATAAATGTGCTGTGCAATAGCAGGAGTGGTAAAAACCCACATTCCGAAAAGTCCAAACCAAGAAAAGAATTGTACCATACTTAATTGCCGCATGGTTGTTGGCATTTTAGCAAAATCTTGAAAAATGTCTAGTAAACGTGCAGGTTTTTCATCATTGATAGCTTCCTTATGAGCTTTTTCATCAGTGAAGTTTTCTAATTCTTGTGGTGAATATTCTTTGGTGGTTACCACCGTAACCAAAATGGTAAGTATTAGTATAATTGCACCAATTATAAAAGACCAAATCAAATCATTCGGAATTCCGGAAACGGTTTCGCCTGTTATGCCAACCCATCTTAAAAAAGAAGGTAAAACAGAACCAACAACAGCTCCCATTCCGATTAACGCGGTTTGAACGCTAAATCCTAAAGTTCTTTGATCTGTTCTAAGATTATCACCAACTAAGGCACGAAAAGGTTCCATGGCAATGTTGAACGAAACATCCATAATCATAAGCATTCCGGCACCAACCCAAAGAGCAGGTAAAAATGCGACGAAAATTTCAGATTGCGGCATTAAAATTAAACCAATCGACGCAAGAATAGCACCAACCAGAAAAAATGGTTTTCTTCTACCAAATCGACCCCATGTATTATCACTATAATGACCAATAATAGGCTGAACTATGAGTCCGGTTAGTGGAGCAATAATCCAAAACCACGAAAGTTCATGCACGTCTGCACCGAATTTTTGAAGAATTCTACTGGCATTTGCATTTTGAAGAGCAAAACCCATTTGTATTCCTAAGAAACCGAAACTCATGTTCCAAATTTCCCAGAAACTTAACTTACGCTTTTCCATTATCGTAATTAAAAGATTAGTACTACGATAAGCGGTTGAAGGCTTATCAAAACTTGTGGGTTCGAAGTAAAATACAAGTTTTGATTAGACAAATATATAATAAATCTAATAGAAAAAATTATTTTTTGTTTAATTTAAGTGCCGCTTGGAGAATTTATAAAATACAATTATTTATGGGAAGAGCGATTGACAAAACTACAACGTTCGCGTAGATTCTCTGACAACTAATTGTGTTTCGATTATTTCTGTAACATATTTTTCATCTTCCTCATCTTCTTCTGATTCTAAGCGGGCGATTAGCATTTTTGCAGCTTTACCACCCATTTCCATGCCGTTTTGTCCAACCGTTGTAATGCTTGGGGTTGAGTATTTCGAAATGATTCCATCCGTAAAACCAATAACAGAAATATCTTCAGGAACTTTTTTTCCTAATTTTGACGCTAATTTGATAGCAGTAACAGCAAAAAGTTCGTTTACCGCAAAAACAGCATCTATATCATTATTTCGAAGTAAATCAGCAATCAATTCTTCAGCAGCATCTATATCTTCAATTTTGATAATTAGATGGTCATCAATCGGAATTCTATGGGATTCAAGTGCTTTGATGTAACCGTCAGTTCTTAGTTTTCCGACACTTACGTAATCTACAGTTGTAATAAGAGCTATTTTTTTTAAACCGGAGTTCAGCAAAGATGTTACTGCCAGGTAAGATGCTTGAAAATCGTCAATAATCACTTTGTCGCATTCAATTTCGTTGGTTACACGATCAAAAAGAACTACCGGCATTCCTTGATTAATGACCTCCGAAATGTGATGAAAATCTTTCTTCTGCTGGGTTTCTTTGGAAAGCGACATGATAAATCCATCGATGCTTCCATTTGCCAGCATTTCCATATTAATGACTTCTTTATCAAAAGACTCATCTGAAAGACATACAATAACGTTGTACCCAAATTGATTGGCCACATTTTCTACACCGCTAATAACTGTAGCAAAAAAATGATGCACAATTTCCGGAATAATCACCCCAATTGTTTTAGTCTTTTTGTTCTTTAAACTTAAAGCAATATTGTTGGGTTTGTAGTTGTAAAGTTTTGCAAAAGCCTGCACTTTTAGGCGGGTGTCCTCACTTATTTCTGAGCTGTCTTTCAATGATTTTGAAACAGTTGAAATGGAAACGTCGAGTTCTTTTGCAATCTGTTTTAAAGTTACTTTTCTCTTCATTTTGATACTAGCAATTATTAATTTGTCAATAAAGATAAATTATTTTTTTTGAATGGGTATTTTAGTGCTGTAAATATAAGAATATGTAAAAGTTTTCAACACGAAAACGTTTTCGGAGTCGGTTTAACATATGTTCATGAAATTTAATCAAAATTTTGCTTAAATTTAACATTCGAAGTAAAATACAAGCATACAAAACTCAATTTTTAACCTAAACAAACTGTATGAAAACAATTTATAAAAAGTTGTTATTTGCGTTGCTCTTGTTGCCGCTTTCAATGCTGGCACAGAGTACTTTAACAGGAAATGTGTCCGATTCTGGATCGGGTCAACCATTACCTGGAGTAAACGTTATTATTAAAGGTACTACTAAGGGTACCACCACTGACTTTGATGGTAATTTCACACTGTCAAGTGTCACCAAAGGCGATGTGATTGAATTCTCATTCGTGGGTTACAAAACACAAGATATCTCCTACGATTCTCAAAAAACAATTACTGTTAAGTTACAAGAAGATTTAACACAATTAGATGAAGTAACTTTAGTTGCGGTAGGTTACGGTACCGTTAAGAAAAAAGATGCAACAGGAGCTGTCACAACAGTTTCGGCAAAAGACTTTAATAAAGGGGCAAATGTAACAGCAGAAAGTTTATTAAACGGTCGTGTTGCGGGTGTAACCATCAATCAAAGTGGTGCTCCGGGTTCAGGTTCTGAAATCAGAATTCGTGGAGGGTCTTCGCTTTTAGCATCAAATGATCCGTTGATTGTTATTGATGGTTTGCCTGTATCCAATTCAACAGGCGAAGGCTCAACTTCTATTTTGTCTTCTATCAATCCAAATGATATTGAAAGTTTTACGGTATTGAAAGATGCTTCTGCAACCGCTATTTATGGTTCTCGTGCATCCAATGGTGTAATTATCATTACTACCAAAAGAGCCGGTAAAAAACTTCAGGTGGACTACAACTTCCAATATGGCTCAGGAAAAAAATTCAATCAAGTAGATGTTTACGATGCCGACCAGTTTAGAGCTCTTATTGGCAATGAGTTTGCCGGTAATGCTCCGGTTCTTGCAAAATTAGGCTCAGCAAATACTGATTGGCAAGACGAAATTTACAGACGAACCGATTTTGTAGATAACAACTTATCAATTAAAGGTAATTTATTTAAAACAATTCCAACGCGTCTTTCCGTAGGTAACACCTATCAGGAAGGTTTGCGTTTAACCAATAATTTTAATAGAAATTCTATTTCGTTAAATTTATCACCGGAGTTTTTTGAAAATCATTTAAAATTTAGAGTAGCGGCCAATTATACCAATCAGCAAAACAGATTTGCCGCAGGTGTTGAGGGTTCTGCTATTCGTTTTGACCCCACACAGCCGGTTTATGATGCAAATTCGCCTTACGATGGATTTTTTGAGTACAGAAATGGTCAACCAGGAACCGCTAACTTCTTAGCTCCTGCCACACGTAACCCAGTTGCTCAATTGCTGCAAACAGACGATACAGGTGTGAATAATAGATTCTTTGGAAACTTTGAAATAGATTATAAATTCCATTTCTTACCCGAATTAAGAGCAGTAGTCAACATGGGTTATGACCAACAAAAAGGGAACAGAAGTATTCAGGTGAGTAGAAATGCTTTAACTGGATTTATCAATGGTACGACACTTTATGGAAATGATTCCTACTCCGAGAGCACAACAACCAATAAATTGTTAGATACTTATTTAGTGTATAACAACGAAGTTGGTAATTTAGTGTATGAAGTGACGGGTGGTTACTCCTACCAAAAATTTGAAAATGAAGGAAACTTTACCAGAAACAGAAATAATCCTCAAGATGTCCCCGGATCGTATATAAATGACGATATTGTTTTAATTGGTTTCTTTGGTAGAGCGAATTTAAATTTCAGCAATAAATATTTATTAACCTTAACCTACAGACGTGACGGTACTTCTCGTTTTGGCGAAGACAATCGTTGGGGTAATTTCCCATCTGTGGCTTTTGCTTGGAAGTTAAAAGAAGATTTCTTTGCAGAAAGCAGCAAATTGTCCGATTTAAAACTTCGTTTAGGTTGGGGTATCACAGGTCAGCAAGATATTTCCGCAGGAACCTTCTTCTTACCTAAGTATAATATTGGAGATCCTTTTTCTCAATACATTATTGGCGGAGCAGTTTATCCGGTAGGAACACCTGACTCATACGGTCCTGTGAAGTGGGAAGAGACCTATTCATACAACGCAGGTATCGATTTTGGATTTATGGAGAATAGATTAACTGGTGCATTGGATGTTTTCTACAAACAATCGTATGACTTGTTTCAAACAGCTCCTTTTGCTGATGGGGGTAACTTTGGTAACCAAGGTCCGCAAAACATTGGAGATATGACCACACAAGGTGTCGAATTTTCGATTGCATATGATGTTATTAAAAAAGAAGATATCACTTGGAATGTGTCTTTTAATGCTACAAAATTTGAAAGAAGAATTGATGAGTTAGCACTTGGTCAACCACTATTTACCGGTTTTACGGGTGCTGGAACAGGAGGTACATCTCAAATTTTACAAGAAGGATTTACACCTAATTCGTTCTTTGTTTACAAACAATTGTATGATGTAAGTGGTACTCCTATTGAAGGTGCTTTTGCAGATTTAGATGGAAACGGTATTATCAATGGTGAAGACCGCTACATTTACAAAAACCCGGATCCTGATTTTCTGTTAGGCTTCGCTACAAATGTAAACTACAAAAACTTTGATTTAGGGTTTAACCTAAGAGCAAGTGTAGGTAATCGTATTTTGAATACTACCAAGTCTACAAGATCCTATAGCAGTACTTTACAAGAGGGTCAAGCTTTGGAAAATATTTCAACTTTCTATGAATTTACCGGATTCCAGCAACAAAATGGAGAAAATGTTTTATCTGATTTGTTCGTTGAAAATGGTTCGTTTTTACGAATGGACTATGCAACTTTAGGGTATACTTTCCCAAAATGGTTAGAAGGTAAAGCTTCCTTACGCTTGTTTACTTCGGTTCAAAATCCATTTATTATTACAGAATATGATGGATTGGATCCTGAAATTACTGGTGGAATTGATGCAACAATATATCCAAGACAAAGACAGTTTTTGTTAGGAGCAAACGTGAAATTTTAAATAAAAAACTATGAAAAAAATGAATGTTAAATTAATCGCTTTACTAGGGTTTGCTTTTTTAATGCAATCATGCGTAAACGATTTGGATGTAGCGATTGAAGATCCGTTTTCGGACACAGTCGAAGAATTCTACAGCCGACCTAATGCTTATGAGGAAGCAATAGCGGGTGTTTATGGTAATTTATCTTTGACAGGTACTGATGGTGCAGGTTCTTCCAACATCGGAGGGATTGATGCCGGAACCAGTCAATATGGACGTACCTTGTGGTACATGCAAGTATTAGCTACGGATGAGGTTATTTGGAGTTATGAAAATGACCCGGGGACTCGTGAAATTCAGCGTAATATATGGAATGCTGCCAATCCTATTTTCAGAGGAATGTTCAGTAGAGGAATGTTTCATGTGGCAGTAGCTAATGAGTTTTTAAAACAAACTACTCCAGAAAAATTAGCCGGAAGAGGCGTAACGGATCCTGCAAGAATTGCTAAAATTGGGGAGTATAGAAACGAAGCTCGTGCTCACAGAGCCTTAGCATACTACCATATGATGGATTTATTTGGTAAAGCTCCTTTTGTTACTGAAAATGACCCAATTAACACTGCAGGGCCGGAGTATAACAGACAGCAATTGTTTGATTTTATTGAGTCGGAACTATTGGAGATTCTTCCAAATTTAAAAGCTCCCAGAACCAATGAAGCAGGTAGATTAGACCAAGGTTTCGCTCGAATGATTTTGGCAAAAATTTATCTGAATGCAGAGGTTTACATCAACGAAAACAGATATGCAGATTGTGTGGATCAGTGTACTGCTATTATTGGTTCGAGTTATACTTTAAATTCTAATTACTTGCATAATTTTACAGCAGATAATAATATATCACCTGAAATGATTTTTGCCATTCAGTCTGACGGACAAGTTACTCAAAATTATGGACCAACTACTGTAATGATTAATGGTAGTGTTGGTTCAATTGAGCAAAACGGAGCTTCTTTAGGCGTTGGTTCAGGAGGTTGGGGTGGTGCTCTTCGCCTAAGAAAACAGTTTGTGCAAAAATTTGATGGAGCAGATTTCGATAATGATGCTAGAAACACAATTATATCCGGATCTAGAAATATTGATATTACGGATGTAGCAGACAGAGATTCAGGCTATATTTTGGCAAAATTCTCAAATGTTTCTTCTACAGGACAACCGGGTATCAACTCTACATTTGTAAATACTGATTTTCCTTTATTCCGTTTAGCAGACGCCCATTTAATGTATGCTGAATGTGCTTTGCGTGGAGCCGGAAGTGCAGCTACTGCTCTTACTTATGTTAACGCATTGAGAACAAGAGCCAATAATGGTTCAACTGCAGCTAATATTTCAGCATCTGAATTGACTTTAGATTTTATTCTGGATGAAAGAGCAAGAGAATTACATTGGGAATCACACAGAAGACAAGATTTAATTCGTTTCAACAAATATACCGGTGGTGTTTACAATTGGGCATGGAAAGGAAATGGAAGTAATGGAATTTCAATACCTTCTCATTTGAAATTGTACCCTATTCCAGAAGCATCATTGGCATCAAATCCGAATCTTACTCAAAATCCTGGTTATTAAAAAAAATTGTATAATATAAATATTAATAAAATGAAAAATAAATTTAAAATAGTATTAATTGCCCTTTTGTCAATTGGGTTTTGGTCTTGTGAAGATGAACAAGAACTGTTGTTTTCAACGCCGGCAGCTGAATTTGCCATGATAACTCCAGATGCAGGAACAGCAGTTGTTTTAACTCCAGAGTTAGGAACAAATCCTGCTTTAACAGTAACATGGGAAGATGCTGATTACGGCACGCCTACTGCTGTAACTTATACAGTAGAAATTGCGGAAACAGGTACAGAATTCGAAGATATTATTGAAGCCGCTACAACAAACGGCACAACTGTTACTTGGTCAGTTTTAGAATTAAATGGTGCAGCAGTTGCGGCTGGATTAACACCTTTCGTTGAAGGAGGTCTAGATATTAGAATTCGTGCAAACGTTGGGACTACGGGTTCTCAACCAACTTACTCCGATGAAAGAACAGTTTTAGTTACTACTTTTTCAACTGATTTGCCTAAACTCGCAGTTCCAGGAAACCACCAAGGTTGGAATCCACCGACGGCTCCAAGAATTGCAGCTTCTGCATTTGGTGAAACTGACTACGAGGGTTTTATTTGGTTAGATGGTGGACATAAATTTGTTGGTCCTGATGCAGCTGGTAATTTCAATTGGGGTAATACTGACTGGGGTTGGAATGGTTCTGTAGCAGGTGTATTAGTTGAAACTGGCGAGCAAGATTTAAATGCTCCAGCAGGCTATTATAGAGTACGTGCGGATACTGATGCTTTAACATATTCAGAAGTTCTTACAACTTGGGGAATTATTGGAGCGGCTACACCAAACGGTTGGGATAGTAGTACACAATTAACGTATAATCCAACCACGAAATTTTGGGAAGGTACCGTTGTTATGACTGCCGGTGAATTCAAGTTTAGAGCGAATAATGATTGGGCAATCAATTTTGGTGGTCCTTCTGACGCGATGACTTACGATGGGCCAAATTTATCTGTAAATGCTGCCGGAACTTATATGGTTAAACTGGATTTAACAAATCCTAGAGAATACACTTATACGCTTACAGCTCAATAGTAGATTCAAAATTCAAAAGAGGGCTGTTCATTCAGCCCTTTTTTTTCTAAAAATTGACCATGAAAAAGATTTACTCAATAGTAATTGTATTCCTTTTGGTGTCTATTCATATACAGGCACAAGTTACAACCGTTCCTACTGTGCCCGAAGCGAACGCAGCTGTAACGATAAATTTTAATAAAACAGGTACGCCTTTAAGTACCTATAATGGAGTAATTTATGCTCATATCGGTGTCACGGTGAACGGACAACAATGGCAAAATGTTATTGGGTCTTGGGGTAATAACACCACACAGCCTGCATTGACATTGGTTTCAGGATCAAATTACACATTAAGTTTAACACCCGACTTGTTTACCAAATTTGGTGTACCAACATCAAGTTCAATTACCCAAATTTGTGTTGTTTTTAGAGCTGCCGCAGGATCTCCACAAACAGTGGATTACTTTTTAAATGTGGGTGCTTTTCAAGCAAACTTAGTATCGCCCGCAACAAATAGTACGTCCATTCTCAGTTCAGGTTCAAATTTGGCTATATCTGCCAATAATACTAACGGAAATGCAAATTATAATTTGTTGGCCAATGGCACAAGCATTCATACGTTTACAGGCAGTACTTATTCCTATACAGATAGCAATATTACTACAAACAAAAATTACGAATTACAAATTTCCCAAGGTGCAACAACACTTGTCAGAAAGTTTTCGGTAGTTGTGAATCCCGGAACTGTCACTCAGGCCATACCTGCCGGACTTCAAGACGGGATTAATTATAATTCTTCAGACCCTACAAAAGCAACATTGGTTTTAGATGCTTTTAATAAAGATTTTATTTATGTTGCCGGAAGTTTTAATAACTGGCAACCTAACACTACCTATGCGATGAAGAAAGATCCTTCATCTACAAAATTTTGGCTCGAATTAACCGGTTTAACACCCGGACAAATATATACCTATCAATATTGGGTGGTCAAACAAACGCCAATAGCCAATTCTCCGGCTTTGGTTAAAGTTGCCGATCCTTATTCTACACTGGTTTTATCACCGTTTGATGATCCGGGGATTCCTGCATCATCTTTTCCTAATTTACCCGCTTATCCGCAAGGACAAGAGCGTGAAGTAACTGTTTTGCAAACAGGTCAAACGCCTTACGCATGGAGTGCAGCCACTACTAATTTTGTCAAGCCTAAAAAAGAAGATTTGGTAGTTTATGAGGTTTTGGTAAGAGACTTTGACGCCAACAGAAATTACCAAGATTTGATCAATAAGATTGACTATTTTAAAAATTTAAAGGTCAATGCCATTCAATTAATGCCTGTAATGGAGTTTGAAGGAAATGAAAGTTGGGGATATAATACCGCCTTTCACATGGCATTAGATAAATTTTATGGCACACCCACAAAGTTTAAAGAATTTGTTGACTTATGCCATCAAAACGGAATTGCTGTTATTTTAGATTTGGCACTAAACCATGCTTTTGGAAGAAATTCCCTAACACGAATGTGGATGAACGATCCCGATGGTGATGGTTGGGGCGGACCAAGTGCAGAAAATCCCTATTTTAACCAATCAGCGATGCATAGTTATAATGTAGGAGATGACTTTAATCACCAACAACCACGAACAAAGAATTACACCAAAAGAGTAATCGACCATTGGATTAATGAATATAAAATTGATGGGTTCCGTTGGGATTTAACCAAAGGATTTACTCAAAATTGTCCGTCAAATGTGGCTGGAGGTCAGGAAAACTGTACCAACCAAACACAGGCAGACAGAGTAGCTGTGCTAAAAGACTATGCCGATCATTCTTGGTTGGCAGACCCTAATCACTATGTGATTTTTGAACATTTAGGGTCCGATAGTGAAGAAAAGCAATGGGCAGATTATCGCTTAAATGAAGGTAAAGGAATTATGCTTTGGGGTAAAATGACTAATGAGTATAATCAGCTTTCGATGGGTTTTGCGTCCAATGCCAGTATAAATCGTGCAGGACACGTCAGTCGTAATTTTCTTAACAAGCGACTGATGGCCTATGCTGAAAGTCATGATGAAGAGCGATTGATGTATAAGAATTTACAATTTGGGAACAATTCTCAAGCGGCTCATAATGTTCGTAATTTAAATGTTGCATTATCAAGAATGTCAGCCATTGGAGCAGTATTATTTACAATTCCCGGGCCAAAAATGATTTGGCATTTCGGAGCATTAGGTATGGAAAATTCAATTTTCACTTGTACAGACGGAACATTTAATGATCCTAGTGCTACCCTACCCGGTGATTGTAAATTGAGTACCAAACCACAACCTCAATGGGTGAATAATTGGTTGGGGAACGTCAATAGAGTGAAGATTTATAATGATTGGGCCAAACTAATTTCGTTAAAGGTAAACGAACCGGTTTTTGAAGGAAGTTATACCATTAGTCCCGAAGTTGTGAGTGGTTCAACAGATAATTTGCGTCAGAGAATTTATGTTTTTGATACATCATTACCCGAAACGAGTTTAAAAAATGTGGTGGTACTTGCAAATTTTGCTACTACAGCAGTAAGTATCAATCCAAACTTTCCATTTACCGGCGAATGGTATGATTTGATGGATAATTCAGCTTATCAAGTAAATAATACTGCAACACCTATTAGTATTCCTCCGGGACAATTCAGAATTTTTGGAAACAAACAAGCTCTTCTATCATCAGAAGACTTGCAGTTTGCATCCACAGTCACTTTGGCTCCAAACCCAACAACCGACTTCTTCACACTGAATTCAGAGGTTGAAAGAGTTGAGGTCTATTCGTTAACAGGTCAATTGGTCAAATCCTTTACAAAAACGTATTCAATAGACTATCAATATGATGTTAATGATTTAAATACTGGGATTTATTTGGTAAAAGCTATCAATGAAAATAACCAAAGTAAAACAATGAAGTTAGTTAAAAAATAGAGTTAGTTAGTAGTTATTCTATTTTCAAAAACCTTTTCTTCGGAAGAGGTTTTTTTGTACTTTTATCTCAAATATAATAGTAGTGCAACCGATTAATAGACAGAAGCATATGAAGAACAGCTTTAAATTTTATGCAGTTAAATCTTTAAAAATAGTTGGAATTACTCTTGCAGTCTTGCTGTTACTACTATTTTTATTACCCAAAATTTTTCCCGGTAAAATAAAAGAACAAGTAGAACTTTTTGCAAATGAAAAATTGGAAGGCGATTTATCTTTTGGAGAAACGCACCTTTCTTTCTTTGCTCACTTTCCTTCGCTAACGGTAACTCTTGATGATTTTTTGCTAAAAGGCTCCCTCCCATTTGAAAAAGATACTTTAGTTTCGTCTAAGGATGTTGCTTTTGGAATTAATTTAAAAACACTTCTATTCAAAAGTAAAATTTCAATTGATGAAATTTATTTAAATGACGCTTTTGTTAACATTAAAGTGGATACAAAAGGAAATCCAAATTATAATGTGTACAAAAGTGCACCATCAAATGAACCGGAAGATGCTTCTGAAACTTCTATAAAATTAGCACGGATTCAGATAAAAGACACGAGGCTTATTTATGACGATCAATCGTCAAAAGTGCTCGTAAAAGCAAAAGGGTTCAATTATTTAGGAAAAGGTGATTTAGAAAAAGCAATCTTCGATTTGTATACCGAGGCGGCTATTGAATCGTTTGATTTTTCATATGATGGTGAACAATATTTGAAAAGTAAAAAAGTAAATGCTTCTCTGATTACCAAAATTAATACCAGTTCCCTTGCATTTGTTTTTGAAGAAAATGATTTAAAAATTAATAAACTTCCTGTTGATTTTAAAGGAAAATTTGATTTTCTCAAGGATGGTTACCGCATGGATTTTCTTGTTCAATCGAAGAATGCTAATTTAAACGATTTCTTCACTGCTTTACCACCCGTTTATTTAAAATGGCTCGAGCAAACAAAAATTAAAGGTAAAACAGATTTGTTTTTTCAATTAAAAGGAGATTATAATTCGGCCAATAACAAAATGCCCAACATGCATTTCAATATGAAAGTAAGAGATGGTTTCATTTCTAATCAAGATACGCCCTATCCTGCAGAAAATATATTTTTAAATTTTGATACGAAGTTACCATCGCTTGATCCTGAAAAATTAGTAGTTAAAATAGACTCCATTTATTTTGATGTCGAGAAGGATTATTTTAATGGCAATGTGATTGTGGAAGGGCTTTCGAAACCCAAAATAGATGTACGTGTACGTTCAAAACTTGATCTGGCAAAACTCGATAAAGCAGTAGGACTTAAAGATTTTGGCATTCAAAAGTTACAAGGACTGCTAAACACCACGATTGTTTCTAAAGGAGTGTATGATGCAGCGAGCAAGCAGTTTCCTGTGACAAAAGGGAATTTGGAATTAAAAAACGGACTCATTCAAACAGACTATTATCCAACGGCTATTCAAAACATCAATCTTGTTTCTTCTATTTCTTCTGCAAATGGAACTTTAAAAGACTTAGAAGTGAAAGTCAGTCCGGCCTCGTTTGTTTTTGAAGGAAAACCATTTACAGTGGATGCTTCCTTTCAAAATTTTGAAGATATTGCTTATAACATCAAAGCAAAAGGTGAATTGGATATTGAAAAAATCTATAAAGTGTTTTCGCAAAAAGGACTTGATGTCACAGGTTATGTAAAAATGGATGTTGCATTTCAGGGAAAACAAAGCGATGCTACCAATGGAAATTATGGAAATTTAAATAATAAAGGAACAATGGAATTAAGGGAGATTAAAACAACATCCGACTATTTTCCAAAACCTTTAGTGATTAACGAAGGCATTTTTGTTTTTAACCAAGATCAAATGCGTTTTTCTAATTTTAAAGCAACTTACGGCCAATCAGATTTTCTTATGAATGGCTCAATGTCAAATGTAATTAATTTTGCATTGTCTGATTCGGAGGTTTTAAAAGGGAACTTTACTGTAAGTTCAAACTACATCAATGTGGATGAATTTATGTCAGAAACACCAATTGCCGCAACAAATACAACAACAACTGAGCCGGTAGCAACAACAGAAACCGGGGTAATAGTGATTCCTAAGACATTTGATTTTAAATTAAATGCTTCCGGTAAAAAATTAAACTTTGACGATTTAGCTATTGAAAACTTGAAAGGCAATTTATTAATCAATAAAGGACGCTTAATACTTCAAAATACTAATTTCAGTTTAATTGGCACCAAAGTAAGCATGAGTGCTGATTATTATGCCGAAAACTCCTCCAAAGCCGTTTTTGATTATACAATAAATGCGACTGACTTCGATATTAAACGAGCGTATAACGAAGTGAAGATGTTCAGAGAAATGGCTTCAGCTGCGGAGTATGCCGAGGGAATTGTATCATTAAACTATAAAATTGCAGGTGTTTTGGAAGCGGATATGATGCCTAATTATCCCTCGTTAAAAGGGGGAGGAGACTTAACGGTGAAGCAAGTAAAAATGAAAGGGTTCAAACTTTTTAACGCAGTTAGTAAAAAAACAGACAACGAAGGCCTAAAAGATCCCGATATTTCAAAAGTGACCATTCAAACAACTATAAAAAATAATATCATTAAAATTGAGCCGTTTAAGTTCAAAGTTGCCGGTTTTAGACCAAAAATTCAAGGAGAATCTAGTCTAGACGGCAAACTAAATATCAAAATGCGTTTGGGACTTCCACCTTTAGGGATTATTGGCATTCCAATCAAAATTACAGGTAACCAAGACAATCCTATCATTGGTGTAGGTAAAAAATCCGAAGATTTAGAGGAAACGGAATATGAGGAAGGAACAACTCCGGTAATTAAGTAAGAAAAACGACATTCAGCTGCAAAAGACTCCATTAAATAGCAAAAAACCCATCACTAATTGATGGGTTTTTCTGTGGTACCTCCAGGAATCGAACCAGGGACACATGGATTTTCAGTCCATTGCTCTACCAACTGAGCTAAGGTACCGTTGCTAACGCGGGTGCAAATATAGAACGATTTTTATTTTATCCAAAACAATTACTTAAAAAAATCTATTTGTACATTCGTATTTTAATTATCAACTTTATGTTAGTAGCAATTGATGTTGGAAATACCAGAATTAAAGCAGCTGTATTTGAGGGTTATAGCTTACTAAAGCTATACTTATTAGAAAAAGAAACCTTCCAAGATGACCTAAAAAATATTTTTTCAAATCACGAAAAAATAACTAATGTGTGGGTTTCTGCTGTAACTTCAATTGAAAAAAAGGCTTTTGAAGGTCTTTCGGATAAAATTCAAATTCATTTCATCAGTCATTTGGACGTATTTCCATTTCATAATCTATATGCTACACCAACAACTTTGGGATTAGACCGAATGGTTCTGGCGGCCGGAGCAGTTTTACAATACCCACAAAAAAATAGATTAATAATTGATGCTGGAACTTGCATTACGTTTGATTTTGTAGATGAAAATGATAATTATTTGGGGGGTGCCATTTCTCCCGGGTTAAGATTACGTTATGAATCTTTGCACCAATACACTTCAAAATTACCTTTGTTAACACTGGAAATACCCGAAAAGTATATTGGAAATTCCACAAATCAATCCATACATTCAGGTGTAGTGCTTGGAGTGGTGCACGAAATCGAAGGTTATATTTCAAGGTTTACAGAAGATTATGAAAACTTTACAATAATTTTAACGGGAGGTGACTCAGATTTTTTGGCTAAACGATTAAAAAGTACCATATTTGCCAATTCAAATTTCCTTCTGGAGAGTTTGAATCATTTATTTCAATTTTATACCTATAATGATTAAAAATTTCGCAGTTTATATTGTTTTGCTATTTTCAGTAGTTACAATGGCTCAAGAAAGTACAGCTTCACCCTATTCCTATTACGGTCTGGGACAATTAAGTTTTAAAGGAGCTTTTGAAAACAGAATCATGGGTGGAGTTAATGTGTTTAAAGATTCCTTGCGAATTAATTTTTTGAATCCTGCATCGTACGCTCATTTAAAAAGAACCACTTTTACTATTGGAGGAACGCAAAACATAACCACCTTTAATCAAGCCGATGGTTCCAAAGAAAGGGCTAATAGATCTTCGTTAAATTATGTTGGTGTTGGAATACCTCTACGTAAATCGGCTTTTGTACTAGGGGTTATGCCTTATACAGTAGTTGGTTACAAAATCGAGAATCAATCTATTGACGAAGATAATGATTTTGAGCGAATTAGAAGATTTACAGGTAGCGGCGGCGTCAACAGAGCATTTTTGGGCTACGGATATGCAATTACGCCCTCTTTGTCTTTCGGAGTGGAAGCAGCTTATAATTTCGGAAATATTTCTACAAACTCCGCTGAAGCTATTTCTAACGTTCAATATGGAACTTCAGAATTAAACGAATCAAGAGTAGATGGTTTTACATTTAATACGGGATTAGCCTACAATAAGAAATTGAATGAAAAATATACAATCTTCGGAAACGTTGCTTATACTCCACAAAGTTCTGTAACTTTTTACAATACAACAACTATTTCTATTGTTCAATACTTAAGTAATGGGTCATTTGTTGTTGTAAATCCTGACGAATCAGAAGTTACCAAAGTAAATCAAAAAATTAAGAATCCATCTAAATTTAGTTTCGGATTGGGGATAGGAGATGAGACAAAATTTGGCATTGGAGCTCAATTAACGCTTACCGACTTTAATGAGTTTGGCAATAGATATTCCGAAATTGAAAGTGGCACCTTTGAAAATGGAACAAAAATAGGATTTGGCGGATATTATATTCCAAAATATAATTCCTTTACAAACTATTGGAATAGAGTCACATATAGAGCCGGCTTTAATTACGAGAATACAGGATTAGTAGTGCGTGAGGAAAGCATAATCGATTATGGCATAAATTTTGGTTTAGGTTTGCCGGTGCCGGGTTCTATTTCAACATTTACTGTTGGCTTTGAATTTGGCTCCAGAGGTACAACAAGTGCAAATCTTATCAAAGAAAACTATTTTAATTTATTAATTAGTTTAAATTTGAACGATAAATGGTTTGTAAAAAGCAAGTATAATTAAAAGTAAATAAAAAAATGAAAACTAAAGTAATTGTATTTATAGCAGTTCTGGCTAATTTTTTGAATGTTAATGCTCAGACAGAGTGTACGGATAAGTTATCCATCTTTGTCGAGTTGGCAAAATCTAAAAATTACAATGATGCGTATCCGGCTCTGGTTGAGTTAAGAAAAATCTGTCCATCTTTTCATAAGGCTATTTATGCGTATGGTGAACCAACCATTGAATATTTTATTGATAACGCTAAAACGAAGGAAGAAAAGGAAAAATTCGTTAGAGAACAAATGGGTTTATTTGATGATTACGACAAGTATTTTCCAGACAATGGTAAAGGGAATTCCATCAAAAAAGCATTAGCATTATTTGATAACAATGTAGGTTCGGTGCAAGAAGTATATAAAATTTTAGACACTACTTTTAAAACAGATAAAGCCAATTTTACAAATCCTAAAGCATTATTATTATACTTTCAAATATATGTAGATGGATATGAAGCTGGCACGCAGAATATTCAACTGCAAGATGTATTTGACAAATATGATATTATTGCAGAAAAAGTTGAAGAAGAAGCAAAAGTTTTATCCGATGCTAAGGATGAGTTGTTGAAAAAACAAGACGCAGGTCAAGCTTTAACAACCAAAGAACAAAAAGACTTTGACAGATATGAAAGCAATCTTGAAGCTTTTGAAACAGTTGCAACAAGTATGGATGCTAAAATTGAATTATTAGCAACTTGCGATCGTTTGATTCCGTTTTACAGCAAAAGTTTTGAAGAGAAAAAAGGCGATGCTGAATGGTTAAGAAGAGCAGCCCAACGTTTGGACAGAAAAAATTGTTCTACTGACCCATTGTTTGCAAAAATTTCAGAAACTTTACACGCTTTGAACCCTACAGCGGAGTCAGCTTATAACTTGGGGGTATCGTATTACAACAAGAAAAACACCACAAAAGCTCTTGAGTATTTAAATCAATCAGCTGATTTGCAAAAAGATAATGGTAAAAAAGCTAATGTTTATTATACTATTGCGGCAAATATTTATGGCAGCAGTAACAAGTCACAGGCAAGATCGTATGCAGAAAAAGCATTAGCAGCTCAGCCATCATTTGGTAAAGCATATTTATTCATTGCTCAATTATATGCAAATAGTGTGAATGAATGTGGAACTACTCCTTTTGAAAAAAGAGCTGTGAACTGGTTGGCTGCACAAACAGCAAGAAGAGCTGGTCAGGTGAATTCTTCTTTAAAAGCAACAGCTGATCAAGCAGCTTCATCTTATGAGCAAAGAGCTCCGACAAAAGGAGATATTTTTAATGAAGGTATGGCTGGAAAACAAATTTGCTTCAAATGTTGGATTGGTAAATGTATTATGGTTCCGAGTTTGTAAAATGAATTCAAAAATAAAAAATACATTTTTTATAGGTGTCACAGCGTTTGTTGTGACACTCTTTTTTTCATGTGAAAGCAACTTTAAAGAGGTACAGAAATTCAATTTTTCAGAATTCATGCCCTCGGGCGAAGCCGACACGATTAATTTGAAATACACCGATTCCGGCAGAATTAAAGCCATTATGTATAGCCCTAAAATGGTGGATTATGCAACCGTAAAATACCCCTTTACTGAATTTACCGAAAGTATTGATGTGACTTTATATGAAATCAATGGAAAGAAAAGTTTCATTCGTTCAGATTATGCTATTTCATTCAAAGGAACGGACATTATTGATTTAAGAGGGAATGTAAAGTTTACCACCCCTGAAGGTCAGATTCTGGAAACAGAACAAATATATTACGACCAAAAAAATGAATGGTTTTTTACAGAGAAAAAGTTTAAATTTACAGATTCCAATAAAGGTTTTACTACGGGTGAGGGTATAGATTTTAGTAAAGATTTGTCCAAAATCAATTACCAGAAAGTATACAGTGAAATCAATGAAGCGGAATAATTTTTTTGCAATTTAAAAATCAACAATCATGACATATCTAAAATACATTCAATATTTTTATTTATTTGCAGCCGGATTTTTCATCTATTTAGGGATCACTTCACTTAGTTCTGAAGAACGAAATCCTTGGATCATGTTTTTATTTGCGGGAATAGCAATATTTATGTTCTTTTTCAGAAGACATTTTTATACCAAATTTCAAGATAAAAATAAAAAACAGTAGTGGAAATCACTGTTATCATAATTTGTCTGCTTTTTTCTGCATTCTTTTCAGGAATGGAAATAGCCTTTGTGTCTTCAAACAAAGTCTACCTAGGAATAGAAAAACTGCAAGAAAACTTTAGTGCTAAAATTTTACAAAAATTAACCGAAAAGCCATCTAAGTTTATTGCTGCCATGCTGGTGGGAAATAATATTGCTCTGGTAGTATACGGTTTTATGATGGGGGATTTGATTATTAAATTTATTTTTCCTGAATATAATACTCAAAAAGAGGATCTTCCGATTCAAATTATTTTAATCCAAACGCTACTATCCACTGCAGTAATACTTGTTACGGCTGAGTTTTTACCAAAAGTTTTTTTTCAAATATATGCCAATTCATTTTTCAAATTCTTCGCAGTACCGGCTTATGTTTTATACTTAGTTTTATATATTTTTTCCAGTTTTACCATTTGGATCTCTGATATTATTTTAAAAAAATTCTTCAAAACAGAAGGTGACGAAGTGCAATTGCTCTTTAGTAAAGTTGAATTAGGAAACTATATTTCAGAACAAATGGATGGTGTGCATGCAAATGATTTTGTAGATTCTGAGATACAAATATTTCAAAATGCTTTGGATTTTACGAGTGTAAAAGCTCGCGATGTTATGAATCCTAGAACGGATATTGCAGCTGTTGAAATTCATGATTCGGTGACGGATTTGAAAGAAAAATTTATAGAGACCGGTTATTCAAAAATTTTGGTTTATCGTGATTCTTTAGATGATATTATCGGTTACGTACATTCCTTCGATTTATTCAAAAAGCCAAAAACAATACATTCCGTTTTAATTCCTGTTGAATTTGTTCCCGAAACAATGTTTATAAAAGATGTTTTAAAACTTTTGACAAAAAAAAGAAAAAGTGTAGCTATAGTTTTAGATGAATATGGTGGAACGTCGGGAATGTTAACCATTGAAGATATCGTAGAGGAACTTTTTGGCGAAATTGAAGATGAACATGATGAAGAGGAAGCACTCATTGAAGAAGAAGTAAACGAATTTACCTATCGATTTTCCACACGGTTAAAAGTGGAGTACTTAAACGAAATGTACAAATTTAACCTACCTGAAAGTGACTCTTATTCCACTCTTGGAGGTTTGATAGTTGATCATACCAATGAAATTCCCCAAGTAGGTGAAGAAATTTCTATTGAGCCTTTTCATTTTACCATTGAAGAAGCTTCTAATAAAAAAATTGAATTGATCAAATTGGTAATTAAGAACTAATTTTATAAGTATTGCAGTAGTTGTTTTCGCAGCAATCTGCTCTTTTTTTTACTTCAAATAATCAGATTTTCAACGATTCATTTAATTTGAAACCACCAGCAATTTCAGCTATTCAAAAAAAATAGTAAATTATCTTTCATTCATTATTATTATTTCATAGATAATTGTATTTTCGCAAACTGAATTAAAAAAATTTAATAGAAATGGCGATTTTAGGCAAAATTAGACAGCGTTCATTTATTCTTATAGTAATCATAGCTTTAGCACTTTTTTCATTTGTTTTGGCAGATGTCATTCAAAGTGGTGGATTTAGTCAAACTTCAAGAAATGTCGGGTCTGTAAACGGTACCGATATATCATTTGATGAGTTCAATGTTAAAGTTAATAATGTTGAAAAAAGCGGACAAGATATTACAACTATTCAAGCGATGAATAGAGTTTGGGATCAAGAAGTAAATCTTGCCTTATTAAATGACGAATTAAAAAAATTAGGAATTAGAATTTCAGAATCTCATTTAGTTGAAGCCTTGAAAAGTGATCAAAATGTGGGTTCAAATCCAAGATTTGCGAATGAACTAGGTCAATTTGACATCAATAAATACAGAGAGTATTTCAAATCAAGTTCCAATGCACAAGAAAAAGAATATATTGAAAGTCTTGAATTGAATGCAAACATAACTGCGAAATATCAGATTTATACTTCATTAATTAAAGGGGGTCATTTTGTAACTAAAAATGATGCAAAATTTAAATATGAATTGGAAAATAACAAAGTAACTTTTGATTACGTTGCGGTTCCATTCTCATCTATCAATGACAGTGAAGTTAAAGTTTCAGAAACTGAAATTATTGACTACATGAAAAAGAACGAGAAAAAATACAAAGCGGAAGAAACCAGAGAAATTGAATACGTGGTTATTGGTGATACACCAACCGACAAAGACAGATCTGAAATTAAAGACAAATTAAATGCTTTGTTAGGTTCAAGAGTAATCTATAATAAAGAAACGGGTGTTAACGATACTTTACCCGGATTTAAAAATACTACAAACGATATTGACTTTGTAAATACAAATTCTGATTTCCCTTACGACTCAACGTATATCGCTAAGTCGGATTTACCAACAGAATTTGCAGAACAATTATTCAACTTGCCTCAAGGGGAGGTTTTCGGTCCTTATGAATTTGGAACCTATTTAGCATTATCAAAATCACTAGGTCGTAAAGCAGGAGCAAAAGCAAAAGCAAGTCACATTTTGATTAGTTATGAAGGAACTCCAATCAAAACGAAAGAAATCAGAAACAAAGAACAAGCAAAAGCAAAAGCAGAAGAATTATTCGCTAAAATTAAAGCAAACAAAGAAGAATTTTTAATGTTGGCTTTTACTGAGTCTGAAGATCAAGGTTCTGCTCAAAAAGGCGGAGATTTAGGATTTTTTGGTCCAAACGATATGGTGAAGCCATTTAATGATTATGTATTCAATAACCCGGTTGGTTCTATTGGTTTAGTAGAGTCAGAGTTTGGTTTCCATATTATCAATATTGTTGATAAGCAAGATGCAGTGCGTCTAGCTACTATCGCTCAAAAAATTGAAGCTTCTGAAGAAACAACAGAAAGTGCCTATACACAAGCGATGAAATTTGAGTTATTAGCTAACGAAAAAGCATTTGCAGATGCAGCCAATCAATTCAAATTGACTATTGCTCCAGCAGTAAAAGCAAAAGGTTTAGATGAGGCTGTGGGTGAATTAGGTAATCAAAGACAAATTGTTCGTTGGGCTTTTAACAAGGATACGGATTTGGATGATGTGAAAAGATTTGAGATTCCAAAAGTAGGTCATGTAATTGCGAAATTGAAAAAAATCAATGAAGAAGGTTTATTAGCTATGGCAGAGGCAAAAATTCAAGTAGAACCAATTTTGAAAAATCAGAAAAAAGCGGAACTAATCAAAGCTAAAATGAAGGGAACTTCATTAGATGCTATCGCTAAAGCAAATAATGTAACGATTCAAAATGCTGCGGGTATCAGTGTTGATAATCCATCGATTCCAAATGTTGGATTCGAACCTGCTGTTGTTGGTGATGCTATCGCTTTAGAGAAAAGCAAATTGTCAACTGCAATTGTTGGAAATACTGCAGTTTATGTAATCAAAACAGCAGAAGTACAAAAAGCTCTTCCAACAGAAGATTATACTACACAATTAACTGGTTTGAAATCACAAAGTGCAAATGCTGTAAACAGACTTTTTGTAGCTCTAAAAGATCAAGCGAAAGTGAAAGATAAAAGAATAGAGTTTAATTACTAATTCAACTGCTGATACTATACATAGGAGCCTCGATTTATCGGGGCTTTTTTTATGATTTTAAAATCATTTCATCATAGGTTAGCAAGGTAGTGTAACCTCTTTCTTCAAAATACTCTTTTGGATTTGTTTTGGAAATGACCATAGCAAAATCACCACCCCAAGCTCCTAGACTTTTCACAACTCCTTTGAAATCATCAAAAAATGCTTCTTTAACCGTATTCATTTCTAAAACTTCACTTAACAAGCTTTCATGTTTTTCAATTTGATACATAAATGTTTTCAAATCATTTGTTGATACAATGGTTTCAGTAATCTTATTGATGACAGTAATTGTTTTGGAAAGATCATTTTGCTTATTGATGTAGTTTGAAATTGCCGATTTGCTGCTTTGTTTTCTGTTTAGATAGACAAAGTACAATTGATTGCGAAACTCCGGCAAATAAGGAACCTGATGAGTCAGCGGAGCCTCATTTAGCAGCTGATAGATAATTGGCGAATTGTTTTGAGCACAAGCTATATCATAACCACTACCGCCAAAACTATTGTTTAAAAGTGTAAACGCATTAATGCCTAACCACTGACCAATATTGTTGATTAACGTAGAGGAAGTGCCTAAGCCCCACTTTTTTGGAAAAGACAGTTGGGTTTTGATTGCATAGCCTTTATTGCCTTCCAAAAAAATTGGATTCAATAGATAAGCTTCATGTAAAATTTCCAGTAATGTTTTTAAAACTGCATTTTCACCGGTATACTTTTTTGGAAAAAGAATGTTTTCAAACGGAATTGTATCTGTAAACCACAAACTACCATCCGAATCGTAACTTTTCCAATGGATTTCATTAGCTGTTCCGGATTCTACAACTAGATTTTGGCCGAATTTTGTTGGTAGAGCAAGTGCTTTTGCACCGTCTAAAACCACATATTCACCGGTGATTAATAATTTTCCGTTGCTGTAAAAAGTTTGTTTCAAGGCTTTTTATTTTCGTAAGAGTTCTAAATATTCAGCAACTGATGCATGCGAAATGGTGGTATCTTTAAAATACTCCAGTACTTTTATTCGCTCTTCACCCGTTGCATGGTATTGATTTAAAATATTATTTAAGTGCATTTTCATGTGACCCTCCTGAATGCCTTTTGTAGTTAACGAACGCAAAGCTGCAAAATTTTGTGCCAATCCAACTGCTGCAACCACTTGCATCAGTTGTTGGGCGGAAGGTTTTTCGAGTATTTCTAAATTTAATTTAACCAAAGGATGTAACGATGTTAATCCGCCAACGGTTCCCAGAGCTAACGGAATTTCCAACCAAAAACTAAAAATACCGTTTTCAATTTTAGCATGTGATAAGCTACTGTATTTTCCATTTCTACTGGCGTAAGCGTGTGCACCGGCTTCCACAGCTCTAAAATCATTGCCGCTTGCCAAAACCACAGCATCTACACCATTCATAATTCCTTTATTGTGGGTAACGGCTCGGTACGGTTCTATTTCCGCAATTTGAACAGCACGCACAAATTTTTCGGCAAATTCAGTTGGGTTTTCGATGTGTTTTTCTGCCAACGCAGCAACAGGGCATGAAACTTCTGCTCGTACGATACAATTAGTTACATAATTGGAAAGAATGCTCATAACTACTTCAATGTTCTTTTCTTCTTCAGAAAAAGGAGCATAATTTTGAGCTTCTGCTTTCAAGGTTTTAGCAAATTGTTCTAGACAAGAATTGATAAAATTGGCTCCCATGCTATCCTTGGTTTCAAAAGTAGCATGTAATTGGAAGTAATTTTCTAAATCGGACGTTTTGTCTTTTAGAACTATATCTAAAATTCCGCCACCTCTTTTTTGCATGTTTTTGGTAATGCTTTCGGTTTCAGAATAAAATTTTGATTTGGTTTGCTTGAAAAAGGTATCTAACTTCGAGGTGTCGCCTTTATAAATGAAGTGTACTTGTCCGATTTTTTCGGTATTCAAAACAGTAGTTTTAAATCCGCCTCGATTGGACCAGAATTTGGCTGATTTTGCAGCTGCGGCAACTACAGAGCTTTCTTCAATAACCATCGGAACAGTATAATTTTTCCCGTTGATGTTGAAGTTTGGTGCAATTCCTAACGGTAAATAAAAATTAGAAATGGTATTCTCAATGAATTCATCGTGCAATTGCTGCAATTTTTCATCACTGTTCCAATAGTTTTGAAGTAATGCAACGGCAACTTTAGGTTCTGAAAAATAGTTTTGAGCAATCCAATTGATCTTTTCAATCTTGGATAATTTTGAAAATCCGGAAACTTCGTGGTTCATGCTGAGTGCTTAATTTTGTAAAGATACTGGTTATGAGGATAAAAATTAAAGCGAATTTTTGTATTTAATTAAACCAAATACAATTATTTCTTTAGTATCCATTTTTACTTTGTATACAATGGTATAACCTTTGAAAATGTAATCTCTTACTGATTCATCATTAAAATAAATTGAGTTTCTAAAATGAAAAGGATTTTTTAAGTCCTTTAGGAGGTTTTTTTGCAGATCATTTTTGAATTTTCGTGCAGCTTTTGGTTTGTCTTTTGCAATGAATTCAACTTGATCGGCTAGGGAATTAATAAATTTTTCAGAAAAACTAATCTTCATATTTTGAGATTATTTTTTCCATTACCAAATCCAATTCTTCTATTGAAATACACTTTGATTTTCCACTCTCAATATTTTCCAGTTCCGTATGCAAAATGTTTTTATTCTTTTCAAAAAATGGATCTTCTTGAATAATTTGAACTTCATTCTCTGGAAATGAACTCAGTAAGGCAAGAATTTTTGCTTTTAAATTAGCTTGAAATTGAATTCTGATAGTTTCCATTTGATTGCGTTTTTATTTACAAATTTAATCAAATTTAAAATCCGATGTTTAATTTTCATATAACAAACACACTAAAAATTCTAATATTGCTATTTAACACATAAAACCACGAATTATTCCATTTTTTTCACTAAAATTGAACGTTTTTTTAACATACCAAAAATGAATCAGTTTAAAAAGGTACTATTCTTATTTTTAGTCAGTTCATTAACTGCCTTAGCACAACAAAAAATAACATTGGAAGACATTTGGGCTTCCGGTACGTTCCGAACCAAAGGAATGGATGCTCTGCAATCCTTAAAAAACACCAATCAATACACGGTTTTGAATTATGATAGAGTCGCCAAGACTTTTCAAATTGATTTGTATGATTTTGCGACTTTAAAAAAGATTCATACACTTTTAGATACTAAAAATCATGCGGAGCTTACTTCGATTGACAGTTATACTTCTAATGCAACCGAAACGCAATTATTAATTGGCTTGAATTCAGATCCAATCTATCGGCATTCATCGGTTGCCGATTTTTATATTTATGACATTGCTTTAAAATCATTACAAAAGGTAGCCGATTACAAAATTCAAGAGCCAACTTTTTCTCCCGATGGAAAGAAAATTGCTTACGGTTATCAAAATAATCTGTACGTTTTTGATAGTGCCTCAAAAAAGCACACGCAGATTACCAATGATGGTGTGAAAAATTCAGTAATCAATGGTATCACAGATTGGGTGTATGAAGAGGAATTTGCCTTTGTTAGAGCTTTTGATTGGAATACCTCGAGCACACATATTGCCTACATTAAATTTGACGAAACAGCTGTTCCTGAATGTTCAATGGATGTTTTTGGAAATGAATTATATCCTTCGCAAGAGGTATTTAAATATCCAAAAGCAGGTGAAAAGAATGCTTTGGTTTCTTTGCATGTTTACGAGGTAGCTACAAATGCAACCAAAACAATTAATTTAAGTCAGTACAATGATTTTTATATTGCTCGAATGAAATGGACGAATGACGCAAATACTTTAAGTATTCAAGTATTAAATCGCTATCAAAACAATTTGGATTTACTTTTTGTGGACGCTAAAACCGGTAGCACAAAAGTGGTTTTGAATGAAAAAGATGCCGCTTATGTAGATGTTACCGATAATTTGACCTTTTTAAAAGATAATAGTTTTATTTGGACTTCCGAAAAAGATGGCTTCAATCATATCTATCATTATGACAAAAGCGGGAAACTTCGCAATCAAATAACCAAAGGAAATTGGGAAGTGACCTCCTATTATGGTTTTGATGAGAAAAACGGTCAGGTTTATTACCAATCGGTCGAAAATGGTTCCGTTAACAGAGATGTTTATAAAATCAAATTAGATGGGAAAAGTAAAGTTCGTTTAACTCAAAAAATGGGAACAAACAAAGCGACTTTCAGTCCGAATTTTCAATATTTTATCAATTCGTTCTCTAGTTCAACCGAACCAACAGTTTTTACTTTGCATGAATCAAAAGACGGTAAACAAATTCAATCAATAGTTGATAATACTGAGTTGGCTTCAAAATTGGAAAAATACAATCTTCCTACCAAAGAATTTTTCGAACTCACTACCGAAAAAGGACACAAGTTGAATGCATACATCATCAAACCAAAAGATTTTGATGCTTCTAAAAAATATCCCTTACTTTTATTTCAGTATAGCGGACCTGGTTCTCAGCAAGTAGCCAATCAATGGTTGAATTCAAATGATTATTGGCACATGCTACTGGCTCAACAAGGTTATTTAGTAGCTTGTGTAGATGGACGAGGAACGGGATTTAAAGGAGCTGCTTTTAAAAAAGTAACTCAAAAGGAATTGGGTAAATATGAAGTAGAAGACCAAATTGATGCAGCAAAAGTTCTAGGAAATTACGCGTATATTGACAAAACTAGAATCGGCATTTGGGGTTGGAGCTATGGCGGATTTATGTCGAGTAACTGTATCCTAAAAGGAAACGATGTGTTTAAAACCGCTATTGCAGTTGCCCCCGTAACCAACTGGCGTTTTTACGATTCCATTTACACCGAGCGTTACATGCAAACACCACAAGAAAATGCAAGTGGTTATGATGATAATTCTCCTATTAATCACGTAGATAAACTCAAAGGCAATTATTTGATTATTCACGGTACAGCCGATGACAATGTACATTTTCAAAATGCAACGCGAATGATTCGAGCCTTGCAATTGGCTAATAAACAGTTTGACCAAGCCATCTATCCGGATACCAATCACGGTATTTATGGAGGAAAAATTCGCTTGCAATTGTATACTAAAATGACTAACTATATTAAAGAAAACCTATAACTAACCAAAACAAATTTTATGAGTGAAGTAGCAGTAAAATCAGGACATCCAAAGGGGCTTTGGGTACTATTCGGAACCGAAATGTGGGAAAGGTTCAATTTCTATGGAATGCGGGCCATCTTAACTTTGTTCATGGTAAACGCCTTATTAATGAAAGAAGAAGAAGCTTCTATTATTTATGGCGGATTTTTAGGACTTTGTTATTTGACACCTATGTTAGGTGGTTTTATTGCAGACCGTTTCTTCGGAAATAGAAATTGTATCATGCTTGGAGGAGTGATGATGGCAGTAGGACAAATTATGTTGTTTTTCAGTGCAAGCATTTTCAGTACAAATTTGGGCTTGGCAAATACCTTATTATGGTCAGCATTAGGAATTATTGTTTTTGGAAACGGCTTTTTCAAACCAAATATTTCCTCGATGGTGGGAAGTTTATATCCAAAACAAGAGAAAAGCAAATTAGATACAGCTTTCACTATTTTCTATATGGGGATAAATATTGGAGCTTTCCTTGGTCAGTTCATTTGTCCATTTGTGGGAGATGTTAACAATGAAGTAGTTTTAGCAGACGGATCATTAGGTATGATAAGAGATATACATGCTTTTAAATACGGATTTTTAGCAGCAGGAATCGCAATGATTATCGGAACTGCCATTTTTTATTTCTTAAAAAATAAATATGTAGTGAGTCCAGATGGCAAACCTATTGGTGGATTACCATCAGGTCATGATTCAGGAGATTATGAAGAAGGGGAGTCTATGAAGGCGGTGTTTTCAACGAAATCAATAATGATTGCAATTGCTGTTTTTCTAGCGGTTTTCTTTGCTTTTAATTTATATACTGAAGGAGATAATGTTGTGAAGCTTTATATTTATCCATTTATTTATGGCAGTGGTGTGGCACTTGCAACACTAATTTTATTGGATAGTACATTGACAAAGGTAGAAACACACAGAATTTGGGTGATTTATATTATGTCATTTTTTATCATTTTCTTTTGGGCAGCTTTTGAACAAGCAGGTTCTTCCTTAACTTTTATTGCTGATAACCAAACGGATAGAGATATATTCGGGTGGAATATGCCACCATCAATGGTGCAAATATTTAATGGACTTTTCGTTGTAATGTTAGCTTTTCCGTTTAGTATGTTATGGGATAAATTGCGAGAAAGAAATATAGAACCATTATCAACAGTTAAACAATCAATTGGATTATTATTAATTGCGGTTAGTTATTTTATCATTGCAAATAATGTAAAAGACCTCGGTAACACAGGTTTATTAGCAATTAAATGGTTGATATTATTATATTTAATACAAACTGTTGCTGAATTATGTTTGTCACCTATCGGTTTGTCGCTAGTAGGTAAATTGGCTCCAAAACGATTTGCATCTCTTGCATATGGAGTATTCTTTATTTCAAGTGCGGCAGGGTATGCTTTGTCAGGAACATTGGGTTCAATTCTTCCGGCAACAGGAGATAAATTCAAAAAAGCAAATGAATTAGGAATTGACTTGCAAGGTGTTTTAGATAAATCAATTACGCCAACTGCTGAACAACTTAAATTATTGGCTGATAATCAAATTAACGATCATTATTCAATGTTTGCCGGTTTTGAAATTCAAAATTTATACGATTTCTTTATGGTGTTTGTTGTACTTTGTGGTATTGCAGCATTAATATTGTTTCTTTTGACACCATTTATCAAAAAAATGATGCACGGTGTTCGCTAATCATTTTTTAAAAATATTTTCATAACTTTCAAACCTGCGAAACAATTTTGCAGGTTTGTTATTTAATCTAATTATTTATGTGGAAAAGTCATCCTAAAGCACTGCCGTATTTATTTTTGTCTGAAATGTGGGAACGTTTCGGGTATTATTTAATGATTGGTATTTTTACCCTATACCTAAAAGATGTCGAAGCCGGTTATGCAATGACCGAAAAAGAAGCATCCGACTTATATGGAACATTTATCGCATTGGTTTTTCTTACGCCATTTATTGGAGGTTTAATTGCGGATAGATACTGGGGTTACAAAAAATCAATTGTAATCGGTGGACTAATGATGGGAGTGGGTTATTTTTTAATGGGAGTTCATAACATAACAGTTCTGTATATTGCCATGTCGCTCGTTATTGTAGGGAATGGTTTTTTTAAGCCTAATATTTCAACGCTACTTGGTAATTTTTATAATGAAGATAAATACAAAGAGAAAAAAGATGAAGGCTATAATATATTCTATATGGGAATAAATATTGGAGCATTTATTTGTAATTTCTTTGGTGCTGCGTTAAAAATTCTGTTCGGTTGGGAGTATGCATTTATGGCAGCTGGGGTCGGAATGTTTATTGGTGTTATTGTTTTCATTTTAGGAACGAAACATTACGGCAATAAAACTGATAAGAAAGGTGTACAAGAAGGCGATATGCCGTTTTATAAAATTGTTTTGTTTATATTAGTGCCGTCGGCACTTTTTGGTGTGATAGGTTGGTTTTTAAACGGTGTGCAATCAGAAGCAAATCCCAATTGTTCAATTTTTGGTTCAGATAGTACAGATGCTTTTATTTTTGCATGTATACCGGTTATTTTCTTTTATGCCAGTTTATATTTCAAAGCGAAAAAAGAAGACAAGCGACCCATTGGAGCGTTGTTAACTATATTTGGCGTAGTTATTTTGTTTTGGGCGGTTTTTAAATTAAATGGTTCGGCGTTGAATAATTGGGGAGATAAATATACCGACAGAGAATTAACGGGTGTTTCTCAAACAATTGCTTCAAAATTGGTTTTAACTGACACTTTAGTATACAAAAAAGATTCTGTAGCTCTTTATGACGAAGCTTTCAGGATTCAAAAGGAAGAAGGGAAAGTCATCAAAGTAGTGGATTATCCATTGTATTTTAGAAATGTTAAAAAAGAAAAACTGCCTGAAGAGGGAAGTAAAGTCTTTACATGGTCGGCAAATTTAAGCCAATCCATTAATCCGGGTTGGGTCATCATTTTAACACCACTTGTTGTTGCTTTTTTTACCTTTTTAAGAGGTAGGAAAAAGGAACCAAGTACACCAACTAAAATTGCTTTTGGGTTACTCATTTCAGCCTTATCTGTTTTAGTGATGGTTGCAGCTGTGAATATGGGTGGAAATGGTTCAGAAAAGGTGAGCGTTTGGTGGTTGGTTGCGAATTATGGTGTGATTACCATTGGTGAGTTATTCTTGAGTCCCATGGGATTGTCGATTGTTTCGAAATTGAGTCCAACTAATATTACATCATTGATGATGGGTGGCTGGTTTTTGGCAACGTCTATCGGAAATAAGTTGAGCGGTGTTTTAGCCAGTTTATGGGATACCTATGATAATAAAGCTGATTTCTTCTGGATAAATTTTGGATTGTTAATGTTTGCAACTTTGCTTATGTTTGTTTTGTTAAAACAACTCAATAAAGTGATGAAAGAAAAGGGAATTAATTAAATTTCGGCACTATATTTGAAAACGACTAAAAAATTAAATTTATGAAACAATTACTGATTACACTTGCAATGGTTTTTACAACTGTTGCAACGCAAGCTCAAGAAATAAAATGGATGACTTTTGATGAAGCAATTGCTATGCAAAAGAAAAGTCCGAAACCTATTTTTATGGATGTGTATACCGATTGGTGCGGTCCGTGCAAAATGTTGGATAAAAACACCTTTCAAACCAAAGAATTTTCAGAATTTATCAATGCAAATTATTATGCTGTAAAATTCAATGGCGAAGGCAATACCGAAGTAAATTATAAAGGTAAAAAGTATACCAATCCAGGTTTCGACCCCAGTAGAACAGGACGAAATAGCATGCATGAATTTACAGGATTTTTAAAAGTAGAAGGATATCCATCAATGTATATTTTGGATAGAAGTGGTGAAATTGCAAAAGTGATTGTTGGTTATTATCAAACAGAACAACTGCTTGCGGAATTAAAAAGTGTGAAGTAAAATGAAAAAGTATTTTTTTCTTTTTGTGTTTTTTGGAATGTTTCAGGTTGCTTCCTCACAGGAGCTGACTTGGCATACCGATATTAACAAAGCCATCGAATTAGCAACAAAGGAAAATAAACCTTTATTTTTATTTTTTACAGGCAGCGATTGGTGCGGTTGGTGTATTCGTTTGCAAAATGAAGTATTCAAAAAGCCTGAATTTGCCACATGGGCAATTAAAAATGTTGTTTTAGTAGAACTAGATTATCCCCGTAAAACGAAGTTAGAAGAAAGTTTGCAAGCCCAAAACAACGAGATGCAAAAAATATTCAATGTAACCGGATATCCAACTGTTTGGTTTGTAAAACCTCAAACGACTCCCAACGGAATTAATTTGCAGCAAATGGGTAAAATGGGCTATTTAGCCGGTGGGGCTCCAACATGGATAATGGCTGCAGATCGAATAATTACTATTGTACAATAATTAATCGATTACAATTTTATAATATCCCTTTTCGTTTGTCGAATGAAAAGGGATATTCGTTTTTAGACAAATTTTCGACCATTCTTCCACTACAGATGGATAATTACTTCCGTCAGCAACAACTATTTTAGGTTGTAATTCTGAAAGCATCCGTTCAAAATTGATTTTTGGTGATTGGATAAGCAGAACCAAATCGGGATTCTTACCAATAGCATAGATGTTTTTTTGGTCAATTATTAAAACTCTCTGATTGCCAAATACGTAGACATTTTTTAAAGAATCGATGGATTCAATAGACCCAAAATTACCATTTAAATAATTTTTAATTACATAATTACTGTTTATTAAAGTATCAGAAGTCATCAGGCGAATCTTATTGCTTCTTTTTTCAGCAATGATTGTTCTTTTTGGGTACTGAAAAATAATAATTTCGTCCGATTGAATATGGTAGTATTTGGATCCAATATAGCAAAGCTGAAAAACCAACAAACTAAATAAAGCGAATTGTAATCTTTTTGCATTTGGTTTTTTAAACCATAAATAGAAACCTACTGAAAGTATAAACGTGCCAAAAAGCAAATAGAAATTAAAAGGTATATCTTTTAAAACAAAGTTTTCAAACGAGGCAATCCAACTTACATAACCGTTCATGAAAAGTATAATTCGCGAAAGTAATTCAGTAATGATCATCGGAATCCAACCAAAAAAACTAAATATAACAGCAATAATTCCGCCTATTAAAATGACTGTAAGCATGGGAATGATTACAAGATTTGTAAGGAAAAACAACCCAGGAAACTGATGAAAATAGTAAATACTCAGCGGCAAAACCCCAATTTGTGCAGCAAAAGAAACAGTGAGTATATCATAAAAATAACCAATAATTTTATTTTGAGGTTTCCATAATTTCACAAATAGCGGTTGAATACTTACAATCGCAAAAACCGCACTGTAACTCAATTGAAATCCAACATCAAATAAAAAGTTCGGCTTGAACAGCAGTATTAGTAGGATCGAACTAGCTAAGGTGTTATAAATACTTGTGTATCTTCTCAAATAAAGCCCAATACCAACAAAACTAAACATTGTGACCGCTCTTACCACCGAAGGTGACATTCCGGCTACCACAGCATACAACCAAAGAAGTGAAATTAATAGTAGTAGCTGAATAATCTTGCCATTTTTGAAGCGGCTAATCGGATTCAAAATTGTTTTAAAAAAGAACAAAAGTATGCCAATATGCAAACCGGAAATGGCAAGAATATGAATCGCTCCGGCCATTGAGTATTCTTGAATGGTAGTTTGTTCTAAATCTTGCCTTTGACCTAATAATAATGCTTTAAGAATAGAAAGTGCTTCACTGTCCATTTTGTTTCGTTCCAATGCCGTAATAATTCCAAATCTAATTTGATTGATGTAGTAAGCAGAGTTTTTTTCAAGATCAATAACTCTAAAATTTTGATTTTCTAGATAAATTTGATGAAAAACATCCTTTTTTTCTAAGTAATTGGCATAATCAAATTGGTTGGGGTTATTGGGTTTGATTAAAGACTTTAACTGACAGTTGGCTAGCACTTTTTGACCAACGTCTAGTGGTTTTTCACTATTTTTTTTAGAAAAATTTACCAAAACCTTTCCTTTTACTGGCTTTGGGTTGATAGATTTTATTTGCAGATAGTACTTATGTGAATAAGCATTCGGTTTTAAAACTTCAGATACTGTGCCAATTATAAGTACATTTTCTTCCTGTAAATTCTGACTGTAATGATTTTTATGGTTTACAGGATAGTGCAAATTGAAAACCAGACTTCCAAGAACAAACGAAGTCAAATAACTTGCAATTCCAAAGTACAATTGAACTTTTTTGTTGCGTTTACAAAATAGATAGAGTAGTGTAACTGTAACAACCGAAATACCAGAAATAATAAATAAGGAGGTCGTGTCGGGTTTGAAGTAGTTGGCTACTAAAATTCCCAACGCAAAGGAAAGTGTGATGACAATGGTTGGAAATTTTAATGCCTTCATCTTAAACGAAGGTAAGAAAAATAATCTAAAAAATGTAGTTAATTTAAAATTCGATTAGCTTGAGCAAAAGTTCGCTGATAATAAGGTTCTTTCGTAGAAGAAACGATTACACCTCTTTGAACAGAAGAATGGATAAAAATAATTTCATCAACTTTTACTTCGGTTACCAAACCTACATGATTGATAACACTTCGTCCGTTAGTTCTAAAAAAGACTAAATCACCCTTTTGAATTTCTTCACGCTTCAATTTTTTTCCAACTTTCGACATATCGTTAGAGCTTCTGGGTAGAGAAATGTCATATGCTTTGAAAACGGTAGTAACTAATCCCGAACAATCCATTCCTGCAGGAGTTGTTCCACCACTTCTGTATTTTACACCATCATATTCCATTGCCGTATAAATAATTTGCTTCACCAAATAAGGTGTTTCATCTGAATCTAGGTCATAGTCAGATTCTTCATTCTCAACAAGTTTGTTTATCGAAGATTTTTTACTTGCAATAATTGGTGTTTCCTCTGAATTTGCAGTCGCTGTGTTTTTAGTTGCAAATGTTTTCGGTAATTCTTTATAGGTTCCCTGCTTCTGCGACACTTGTTTAGATGTCACAATAGTAGAACTTGGTTTGCAAGAAACCAATACAAGCAGTAGAAATAATATATAAAAAAGCTGTTTCAAAAGTTTCTATTTTTAAATTTTTATTGATTCATAAATTAGATGTGCCACTTTTTTACTGGCACCGTCGCCACCTAATTTTTGTTCCAAAAGTTCGTATTCGCCAAGCATTCTTGAACGATTTTCGGGTTGTAATAGTTTGTGTAACTCTTCTTTAATTCGTTTTTTGTTGCACTGATCCTGAATTAGTTCCGTCACTACTTCTTTGTCCATTATTAAATTTACTAAAGAAATATATTTTAAAGTAATGATGCGTTTGGCAATTTGATAGGAAATCCAATTCCCTTTATAGCAAACTATTTCCGGCACTTTGTGTAAGGCAGTTTCCAACGTTGCAGTTCCTGAAGTAACTAATGCTGCCATTGAAACACTCAATAAATCATACGTTTTATTCGAAATTAAATGAACGCTTTTCTTTTTTAAAAATTGCTCGTAATAGGACAATTCTTGTCCCGGTGCTCCGGCAATGACGAACTGATAGTCTTTAAAATCATCCACAACAGCTAGCATTTGTTCAAGCATTTTGCTAATTTCTTGTTTTCTGCTTCCGGGGAGCAAAGCTATAATCGGCTTTTCATCCAAGTTATTCTCTGTGCGGAATTTAGCGTCATCCAGTTTCAGACGATTATGAATTGCATCTATTAAAGGATGACCGACAAATTCCACCGGAAAATGATGTTTCTTTTCGTAAAAATCTTTTTCAAAAGGCAAAATTACATACAATTTATCAAAATCTCTTTTGATGGCTTTGATTCTATTTTCTTTCCAAGCCCAAATTTGCGGAGAAATGTAATAGTGTGTTTTAATGTTTCGTTCTTTCGCCCATTTGGCAATTCGCATATTAAAACCGGGATAATCAATAAAAATAATGACATCAGGTTTATATTTTACAATATCTGCTTTGCAAAATTTGATATTATTTAGAATGGTACTCAAGTTCATAATCACTTCGGCAAAACCCATAAAAGCAAGTTCTTTATAGTGTTTGACTAAAGTTCCGCCAACAGTTTGCATCAAGTCGCCACCCCAAAATCGAATGTCAGCTTTTGAATCTTCCTCAAAAAGAGCTTTCATTAAATTGGAACCGTGCAAATCACCGGATGCTTCACCTGCAATGATATAGTACTTCATCTTAAACAAACAATGTTATCAAAGTTACCAATACAGTTGCCAATACAACTCCTCTTGCCATCAATTCTTTTTTAAGTTTTAGTAAAACAAAAAAAGTAATAATATTTAAAACCGCCCCTAAAGCAATTAATTTTCCTAATGAATTTTGGGATTTCAAAATACGAATACCTTCCAAGAATTCATAATCTGTAAAAATCAGAATGAATAGAATAGTCCCTATCAATGCTGCAATTAATCCAATCAAAATTCCAATAAATACCTCTTTTTTTTCCATGACTTTTGATCAGATAGTTTGAATAGTTTATTTTTTATTGAAATTATATGTATTTAATTTTTGTACAAAATGATGAGCCGTCATATCGAATTGAACTGGGACCACAGATACATAATCGTTTGCTAATGCCCATTCATCAGTGTCTTCCCCTTGATCTTGGTTAACAAATTCGCCTGTTAACCAATAATAATCTCGGCCTTGAGGTGTTTGTCGCTTGTCAAATTTTTCCATCCAATAGGCTTTTGCCTGCCTGCAAACTTTAATGCCTTTGATTTCATTTGCCTGCTTTTTAGGAAAATTTACATTTAGAATAACGCCTTCCGGAAGGCCATTTGTTAAAACTTCGGATATTATTTGTCGAACAAATTTTTTCACGGCCTTAAAATCTGCATTCCAATTATAATCTAATAATGAAAATCCAATCGCAGGAATTCCTTCGATTCCTGCTTCAACAGCAGCACTCATGGTTCCTGAATATATGACATTGATTGAGGAATTCGATCCGTGATTGATACCTGAAACACATAGATCAGGTTTTCTTTTTAAAATTTCATTGACTGCCAATTTTACACAATCTACCGGAGTCCCCGAACAACTGTATTCTTGGACAGTAGCATTTTCATCCGTAATTTTATTAATAAAAAGGGTGTTATTGATTGTAATTGCATGACCTGTGGCACTTTGCGGACTGTCTGGTGCAACTACAACTACAGTTCCAAATTCTTGCATGATACTAATCAGCATTCGAATTCCCGGAGCTGTGATGCCATCGTCATTGGTTACTAAAATCAAAGGTGTTTTTGTCATTCTTTTGTTTTAATTGAATTTTGTTTGAAATAGATAATTCAATAAAAGTTTTTCAAAAATAAACCTATTCAAAGAATATAAAAAAAATTACGTGCTAAAGTTATGTTATCTTGCGGCATTAAGTCAAAATTAACTAATTTTAGAGGATTACAATGGTTGATTTTTATAACTTTGTTTCCAAATGAAGTTATTTGATTTTTATTTAAAGTAGTAGATACTCTTATAATAATTGGCATAATTTTTAATGATTAAAGTGATAATGACCTAAATGGATGCTATTTTATTTTTTATGAAAAAGAATTTTAAAACCTTACTATTGGTGATTGGCCTTTCGGCATCACTATTGGCTTTCAGTGTAATTGATTTTAAGCAAGAAGTTCAAAACGATCCTGAGAAGGATAAAATGCTTTTGGAATTATTAACTTTTGTTATAGAACGGGGTCATTATGATCCGATTGCTATTGATGATAACTTTTCAAAAGGTGTTTATAAGGATTATATCGAATCATTAGACCCATCCAAAAGATATTTTTTGCAATCAGATATTGATCAGTTTGCTCAGTATGAAACATTGATTGACGATCAAATTAAAAATAAAGATTTAACTTTTTTTGATTTGACTTACGCTACGTATTTAAAAAGAATGGAAGAAAGCACAAAATTCTATAAAGATATTTTGAGTAAACCTTTTGATTTTTCTGTAAAGGAAGAATTAGATACCGACTATGAAAAAGCACCTTATGCCAAAAATGAAAATGAATTGAAAGAAAGATGGAGAAAACAAATTAAATTATCCACCTTATCATCTTTAGTTGATAAATTGAGTCTTCAAGAAGGTAGTTCAAATGTTGCATCAGTTGAATTAGGAGATGAGGTATTCGCTCCAAAAAAAGAAGAAAAAAAGTCGGATAAAGTAATTGAAAAGAAATCCTATGAGGTATTGGAAAAAGAGGCTAGAGAGAGTTCTTTAAATTCATTGAATGATTATTTCAACTTCATGAAAGATTTAGACCGAAATGATTGGTTTGGTTTGTATATCAATGCCATTGCATCTCGTTTTGACCCTCACACTAATTATATGGCTCCCGATGATAAAGAGCGTTTTGATGTAAGTATGAGTGGAAAATTTGAAGGAATTGGAGCTCGTTTACAAAAGAAAAATGACCTTACTGAAATAATTGAACTTATTTCTGGTGGGCCTGCTTGGCGAGGTAAAGAGTTAGAGCAAGGTGATGTGATATTGAAAGTTGCTCAGGGGAATGAAGAACCGGTGGATATTGTTGGCATGCGTTTGGATGATGTTGTTAAGAAAATAAAAGGGCCAAAAGGAACAGAAGTTCGATTAACAGTTAAAAAAGTAGATGGTACAATCGTTGTAATTTCTTTAATACGTGATACAGTAGAAACGGAAGAAACGTATGCTAAGTCAAGTGTTATCGAAAGAAATGGAGTTAAATATGGTATTATTTATTTACCAAAATTCTATATAGATTTTGAAAATAAAGACAGTCGCGATGCAGCCAAAGATGTAGCAATAGAAGTTGAGCGACTAAAAAAAGAAGGAGTCAAGGGAATTATCATGGACGTTCGTGATAATGGCGGCGGTTCATTGAAAACAGTGGTTGACATTACAGGTTTATTTATTGAGCAAGGTCCAGTAGTACAAATTAAATCGGCTGGTGCACGAAAAGAAGTGTTATTTGATCGTGATCCTCAAGTGCAGTGGGATGGACCTCTAGTGGTGATGATTAATAATTTTTCTGCCTCAGCTTCTGAAATTTTAGCTGCAGCTATCCAAGATTATAAAAGAGGAGTGGTTATTGGAAGCAAACAATCCTACGGTAAAGGAACCGTGCAAAATGTAATTGATTTGAATCAGTTTGTACGCGGCAATAGTGCAGGTGATTTAGGAGCATTAAAAACAACAACCCAGAAGTTCTATAGAATTAATGGAGGATCTACTCAGCTGGAAGGCGTTTCGAGTGATGTTGTGATGCCTGATAGATATTCATACATTGATATTGGCGAAAGAGATATGGAAAATGCTATGCCTTGGACAAAGATTGATCCTGCAAATTATTCTGTTTGGAACAAAACCAATAATTTTGATAAAGCCGTTGAATCAAGTAGAAAGAGAATTGAAAATAATGAACAATTTCAGTTGATTGATAAAGGAGCACAGTGGACTAAAGAACGTAGAGATGTGACTGTTTACAGCTTGAATTTAGAAGAATTTAAATCGGCCCAAAAAGAGCTTGAAGTAAAAAGTAAAGAATACAAAGTGCTTTCGGATTATACGAATAATTTAGTTTTCAAACCTATTACATTTGATGAGGAACTAATGAAAACGGATGTTTCTTTCAAAGAAAAAAGAGAACGTTGGTTTGAAAACTTAGGAAAAGATATTTACGTAGAGGAAGCTTTAAATGTTTTGGATGATTTACAAACAAATCCGGTAATCAAAGGACAAGTAAATTTTAAAAAGAAAGATAAATTAGTGAAATCGTAAGGTTTCAAATTTAATGAGTCAACAACCACAATCATTAACAGGAATTGCACTCCGGAAATTTAAAAAAAATTTCTGGGGTGTTTTTAGTTTTGGATTCATAGTACTGGTTCTATTTGTTGCTATTTTTGCCTATGTTTTAGCACCTGATTCTTCAGAAAACGCCAATCAAATGCATCTTTCTATTTATTCCAAAAGTCCGGGTTTTGAAGTAAAAATGCTTGTAATTCCGCAAGAAGGAGCAGTAAACAAATCATTTAAAGATTTTTTTATCGGACACACCCATCAGTCCACAGAAATTCCTATCAGCAATTATAAACTCATAGAAAACGGTATACAATATGTAGAGTATTCTGAAGATCCAAGTCTACAATTGACCAAAGAAATTTATCTAGATAAATTTCCGGGTTTTACAACAATCAAAGAAGTGGAAGATCAATTAATTGTGACTAAGAAGTTTATTTTAGGAACCGATAAATACGGACGTGATTTACTAAGCCGAATGATTATTGGCTCAAGAGTATCCATTTCAATCGGTTTTGTTGCCGTACTTATTTCTGTTATTGTTGGTTTGTTTTTTGGGGCTTTAGGTGGTTATTATGGTGGTAAAGTGGATGCTTTTGTTATGTGGTTAGTTAATGTTATTTGGTCCATTCCAACACTTTTATTAGTAATTGCTATTACTTTAGCCTTAGGAAAAGGATTTTGGCAGGTATTTGTTGCGGTAGGTTTAACCATGTGGGTAGAAGTTGCTCGTGTAGTGCGTGGCCAAATCATCAGTGTTAAGGAAATGCAATATGTTACTGCTGCAAGAGCATTAGGTTTTTCAAATCCCAGAATTATCATCAATCATATATTGCCTAATATTATGGCACCGGTTATTGTCATATCAGCAGCAAATTTTGCTTCGGCAATATTGGTTGAAAGCGGTTTGAGTTTTTTGGGTTTAGGTGCACAACCACCTATTCCAAGTTGGGGAGGCATGATCAAAGATCATTACAATTATATTATTCTGGGCAAACCGTATTTAGCTTTAGTACCGGGAACTGCAATTATGTTGATTACTTTAGCGTTTATGATGACCGGTAACGCTTTAAGAGATGCTTTGGATGTTAAGTCCTAACTGTTAATTTTCTTTTATATTATTGCTTTATTCGTCCGAATTATGACCTACTTGAAACTTTCTATTTTTACTTTTTTTCTTTTTTATATCGAAAGTTGTAAAGAAGTTAGCTTAGATGAGAAGTCTACAACTCCTACAATTTCTAACGAAGTATTTTCAACGGATTTCAATTATTTGCCTACTTCTACAACCAACCAAATAATTGAACATCAATTTTACACATTATCCTATTCAGAACTGCATGAACAGGCTGAGTGGGTTGCTTATGAACTAAAGAAGGAATTTATATCTTCAAGAAATCTCAAAAGACCCTATTTTAATCAAGATGTCAAAGTTGGCACAAAATCAGCTGATTGGAGGAATTATAAAAATTCGGGTTATGATAGAGGACATCTAGTACCTGCCGGTGATATGAAGTTTTCTGAAGATGCATTTACGGACACTTTTTTTACTTCGAATATTTCGCCGCAATTGACAAGTTTTAACAATGGTGTTTGGAATCGTTTGGAACAAAAAGTGCGGTATTGGGCCGATAAATATGACGGTATTTATGTTATTACAGGAGGTGTTTTAGAATCGGAATTGCGAACCATTGGTGAAGAAGAAGTAGCAGTTCCAAACTACTTTTATAAGGTGCTTTTGGATACAGATGTAACAACTAATCATGTAAAAATGATTGCTTTTCTGGTGCCACACGAAAGCAGTAATCAGCCTCTTTACGAATTTGTAGTTTCAGTTGATGAATTGGAACAGCTTACAGGCATTGATTTTTTCCCAAATATTTCTAATCAGCTAGAAACTGAATTAGAACGTAAATCCGATTACAAATCTTGGAGTTTTAACTAATTAAATGATATGAAAAAGTATTTAATACTATTGTTTTTATTATTTTCATTAGTGGTTGCATCACAAAATTATAAAGTGATGACCTACAATATCCGCCTCGATGTAGCCAGTGATGGCGAAAACGCATGGAATTTACGTAAAAATCATGTAGCTGATTTACTTCAGTTTTACCAGCCTGATATCCTTGGAATTCAAGAGGGTTTGCCACACCAAGTTCATTATTTAGATTCACTTCTAATTGGTTATCAGGTAATTGGTCAGGGAAGAGATGGCGGTAAAAAAGGGGAACAAAGTGCTATTTTTTTTAATCACCAAACATTTGATGTTTTAGAATCGGATACATTTTGGCTATCCGAAACACCTGAAAAGGTTTCTAAAGGTTGGGACGCACAATTGAATAGAATTTGTACGTATGCATTGTTTAAAAATAAAATAACAAAAGAGGTATTTTGGGTTTTTAATACTCATTTAGATCATGTGGGTGTAGTTGCTAGAGAAAAAAGTGTACAACTGATTCATCAAATGATAGAATCAAAAAATAGTAAAAAATATCCTGTGGTTGTGATGGGTGATTTGAATTCTGACCCTACTACCAATCAGGTCAAGTTCTTGTCTGAAAAATATTTGAATGCCAAAAAAGAAGCCGCTTTTGTATACAATGCAACTGGAACTTTTAATGGTTTTGATTTTTTCAAATCGGTCACAACCGAAATAGATTTTATTTTTTTGAGTAGAGAAAAAATAACTATTCAAAAATATGCAGTCTTAACAGATAGTTATAATTGTAAATATCCTTCCGATCACTTTCCGGTTTTGGTAGAATTTCAGTTCACAAAATAAATTACCATTCATTCACTTTATTGGCATCTAACTTTAAAAATATAAAAAGTAAGATGGTAAAGGCCCATAAACTAGAACCTCCGTAGGAAAAGAACGGAAGAGGCACTCCAATCGTAGGGAACAATTTAATAAGCATTGCGATATTCACAAAAAAGTGTGTGAATAAAATAGTAGCCACACTATATCCATAAATTCTACTGAATTTAGTTTTTTGGTATTCTGCTAAATAAAGTATCCGAAACAATAATAATACATACAAACCAATTACAATCAAGCAACCAATGAATCCCCATTCTTCACCAACAGTTGTAAAAATATAATCGGTGTGTTGTTCGGGTACAAAACCACCTTTGGTTTGGGTGCCTTCTAAAAATCCTTTACCAAACCAACCACCGGAACCAATAGCAATCATGGATTGATTTAAGTTATATCCTTCAGCTTTTAAATCGACGGTATCATCAAATAATACATTAATACGGTCTTTTTGATGGGGTTCTAAAACATTGTCGTAAACAAAATCTACAGAGAGCACAAAAGATGAAGCTGCAATAAATACTATTAGATAGGCGAGTGGATTTCGATAAGCTCTTTTTGTTTTCAGAAAGTGAAAAATCATCAGTAAAAGTATGACAGCCAAAATGTATATAGGTTGGATAAACAATGAACTAAAGAATAATACAAAGGCAAAAAAGCCCGTCCACAAATACCAGTCAGGAAGTCCTTCACGGTTTAAAACTAAAATTAACGAAACGAAAATCATTGCACTACCGGCATCTGGTTGAAGCAATATCAAAACAAAGGGAAGCCCAATGATTGCAAAGGCTATAATCTGATGTTTGGTATTTTTTAGATTAATTTGTGCATCACTTAGAAATTTTGCCAGCAATAGTATGGTAGTTGTTTTAACAAACTCCGAAGGTTGGAGACTAAAGGCACCTATTCCATACCAGTTGGTTTGACCTTTCACCGTTTTCCCAAAAACGAAAAGTCCCATTAGCAATAGGATCCCGAGTCCGTAAAGCACAAAGGAATACTTTTCATAAAATTTTGCATCAATTGAAAGCACAATTGTTATCAATGGAATGGTTAGGCAAATGAAAATTAGTTGTTTGCCATATTCTCTTGTAAAATCAAATCCCATGGAATCATTAGGGAGTGAAGAGGAATAAATATTCATCCAACCCATGATAACCAATGTTGCAAACAACAATACAGTTATCCAGTCCAGATTCGCTACAACACTTTGATTTTTCACTTACTTATTAATTATAAAAGGCTGTCCGCTTAAAACTTTGGCATACTCACTTTCCAAACTTGTGGCAAACATTCTAGTTTCAAGATCGGTTCTTGTAATCTTTCCTTTTAAATATTTTTCTATCATTAAACTTGCAATCGGCCCGGCAATTCGTGCACCCCAATACCCATTTTCTACAAAAACTGCAATGGCAATTTTTGGATTGTCTTTGGGTGCAAAAGCCACAAAAATAGAATGGTCAGTCAGCTGAACTCTTTTGCCATCAATTTTAGTAAAATTTTCTGCTGTACCGGTTTTGCCACAAATTTCAATTCCTTCTACTTGCAAACGAGAAGCAGTTCCCATATTGTACACATCATGCAGTCCATTGATAACCGGTTGAAAATATTGCTTATCTATAGTTGTTTCATGTTTGGTAGTGAACTTTGGATCGATTGTACTGTCTTTAATTTTTTTTATAATATGAGGCGTGTAGTAATGTCCATGATTAGCCACTGCAGCCATCACATTACAAAGTTGAATAGGTGTTGTTAGTACTTCTCCTTGTCCAATGGCATTCGATATAATGGTGGTACTTCTCCAACCACCGGCTGAATAATATTTGTTGTATAGTTTTGTGGTAGGTACTTTTCCTCTTTTGCCTGGAGGTAAATCATAACCCATAAAATCTCCTAAACCAAAACTTTTCAAATGGTTGCTCCATGCGTCGACACCGTAGGCGGGTTTTGGGTATTTTTCAATTGTTTTTTTATACGTATTTGCAAAATAGGTATTGCAGGAGCTGTAAATGCCATTATTCAAACTAAAGGTTCCCGAATCGTGGCATTTCATAAAACGATTTCCATATGCAAACCCATGTCGGCAAACAAAAGATGTTTGTTCGTCAATAACTTCTTCTTGCAAACCAACAAGAGCTGTCAAAATTTTAAAGGGTGAACCCGGCGGATATTCAGCTAAAAGACCTCTATCAAATAATGGTTTGGCAATGCTATCATTGTACAATGCAGTGTAATTTTTTGAACGTTGTCTTCCCACAAGTAAGGCGGGATCATAGGTTGGAGCAGAAATCAAGGCTAATATTTCACCTGTTTTGGGCTCGATAGCAACAATTCCGCCTCTTTTGTTAACCATTAATTCTTCGCCGTATTTTTGAAGATCAATGTCTAATGTAATTGTAATATCCTGGCCTTGTTTGGCAATCGTATCATAGATGCCATTTTTATAGGAACCAATAATTCGATTAAATTTATCTCTTTGATAATATTTAACTCCTTTTTGGCCTCTCAATACTTCTTCGTACTCTTGCTCAATGCCTTGTTTGCCTATTAAATCACCACTTTTATAATACGGATTATTATCTATAATTGCTTGGTTCACTTGCGTGATATAACCAAAAACATTGGCTCCCACGGCAACCTGATAGTCTCTTAAGTTTCTTTTTTGAATTTCAAATCCTTTGTATTTTCCAATTTTTTCCTGAAAGGCGGCAAAATCTTTTCGATTTAATTGTGTCAAAAAAGGTGACGGAAGTCTTCTGCTATGATTAATTGCTTTTTTTAATATTTTGTCATATTCTTCTTTTGAAATATCAACGAGTTTACAGAATTCCATGACATCTATATCCTTCACCTCATTTGGAATAACCATTAAATCGTAGGAAGGCTGATTGGCGATTAAAAGTTTGTTGTTTCGGTCATAAACATATCCACGTTCGGGATATTCGTAAGCTATTTTAATAGCATTGTTTTCCGATTTAAGTTTGTAATCCTCATCAACTATTTGCAAATAAAAAAGCCTTACCAAAAGTAGCACACTGGTAATTGCAATTAAAGAAGGTAATAAATATTTTCTCATCTTTTAGCAGGCTTAAACAAATAAATGATAATAATGCAAAATAGTAATGTAAAAACAGAACTTAAAAGTGTTCGCAATAAAATGTCAAAAATGAAACTAAATTTGAATATTTCTAATATAAATAGCACTAAGTGATGTGTTAAAATTGTAATTAATAAAAACGAAAAACGCTCAGGCGTGAGGCGATCATTAATTTTTACCGTTTGATACTCGTAACTTAAACCAAACGAAAATTTAAAAAATGCAGGTCTAAAATAGGCAAGTGTGACACATGCTGCGGCATGAACACCGCCCGAATCACTGAACATATCCATTAGTAATCCTAAAAGAAAACTTGCAAATATCAGTCCAGATTTATTTCCATTTACCGGATATAAAAGTATAAAAAGTATGTATGGATAGGGATTAATATATTTTAAAAACCCAATTTGATCAAATAAAATTACTTGAAAAAACAGAAGCAGTAAAAAACGTGCACTATTGATTAATAAGGTACTATTCATTATTGTTTTGTTGATTCGAGTTTTTCTATTTCTTCTCTGTTTTTATTTTCAATCACATACACATGATTGATGCTGGTCATGTCATTAAAAAGCTTAACATCCATTGTAAACAAATTTGTTTTTTTATCTACATAAATTTTGCTGATAATGCCAACATTTATATTTTCAGGAAAAATAGATTGTGCACCGGTTACGATAGTATCTCCCTTTTTTACTGTTGCCAATCTTGGAACATCAATTAATTGCACATTCCCTGCGTTTCTGCCGTTCCAGGTTAAAGTACCAAAATGATTTGATTTTTTTACCTTTGCATTGATTTTTGATTGGGTGTTTAAAACACTTCGCACAGTTGCATATTTTTTGTTAGCAATATCTATGATACCAATAATACCTTTGCTATTTACCACCCCCATATCTGGTCCGATGCCGTGATTCGTGCCCGAATTAATAGTCAGAAAATTTTCTTGAATGTTATAAGAGTTTTTGATAATCTTAGATTGAATAACTTTGTAGTCACCTTCAAGTGATAATTGATTTTTTGCAAGTACTTTGAGGGTATCTTTTTGATTGTAGAGTAAACTTTTTAGTCGTGCATTCTCAGCTGCCAGACCTTCGTTTTCAGATTTTAAACTCAAGTAGTCTTTAAAAGCACTCACCCGTTCGTAAACTCCTCCTGAAATAGTATTTGCCGAATTGATGACTTTGCTGCGATGGTACGAATGAGATTGGATGGTAAGAAGTAATGAAATGCCTAAAAGCAGCAAAAACAGTAACTTAGTACTGTTTTTTATTATATAATTTATAATTTGCTGCATGTGTATTTTACTTCATTAATTGTTTGTGAGCTTTTTAAAAAAAGGGTCTGTAAAAAGAACAATCAATTAGATTTCTTTCTATTTAATTAAAATACTTCTGTATTTGGCAATATTTTTCAAAGCAATTCCTGTTCCTCTTACAACCGCACGTAATGGATCTTCGGCAATATAAACAGGCAAATCTGTTTTCAAAGAAATTCGCTTGTCTAAACCTCTTAACATTGAACCTCCGCCGGCTAAATAGATACCTGTGTTATAAATATCTGCTGCTAATTCAGGAGGAGTTTGTGACAAGGTTTCCATCACGGCATCTTCAATTCTTTGAATGGACTTGTCTAAAGCTTTTGCAATTTCACGGAAGGAGACGTCTACTTGCTTAGGTTTTCCGGTTAGTAAGTCACGTCCTTGAACTGACATTTCATCGGGTGCAGATTCTAAATCTTCGATAGCCGCTCCAATTTCAATTTTTATTTTTTCTGCGCTACTTTCTCCAACAAATAAATTGTGTTGCGTACGCATATAGTAAACAATATCGTTTGTGAAAACATCACCAGCAATTTTCACTGATTTATCACAAACAATTCCACCTAATGCAATTACGGCAATCTCAGTAGTACCACCACCTATATCCACAATCATGTTTCCTTTGGGTTGCATGATATCGATGCCGATACCGATGGCTGCTGCCATAGGCTCATGTATCAAATAAACTTCTTTTCCGTTTACACGTTCACAAGATTCTTTAACTGCACGCATTTCCACTTCCGTAATTCCGGATGGAATACATACAACCATTCGTAATGCAGGTGTGAATAATCGCTTCTTTAGAGCAGGAATACTTTTGATGAACATATTGATCATCTTTTCTGAAGCATCAAAATCAGCAATTACACCGTCTTTTAACGGGCGAATCGTTTTGATGTTTTCGTGTGTCTTTCCTTGCATTAAGTTGGCTTCTTTTCCAACAGCAATGATTTTTCCGGTTATTCGGTCACGGGCTACAATTGACGGACTGTCAATCACAACTTTGTCATTATGAATAATTAGGGTGTTTGCTGTACCAAGGTCAATTGCTATATCCTCGGTCATGAAATCAAAAAATCCCATAGGTTTATTTAGGGTTTATTAGGTTTGTACTACGTAACAAGCAAAGGTATAAAAATTAATGTTTAAAATGACGTGTTCCGGTAAATACCATTGCCAAATTATTTTCATTACAATACGCGATACTCAACTCGTCTTTTATTGAACCTCCTGGTTGAATTACAGCTGTAATTCCCGCAAGATGAGCAATTTCTACACAATCCGGAAACGGAAAGAAAGCGTCGCTCGCCATTACGGCTCCATTTAAATTGAAATTAAACGAATTGGCTTTTTCAATGGCTTGTTTTAATGCATCAACTCTTGAGGTTTGACCGGTTCCGGCTGCAATTAATTGTCCATTTTTTGCAAATACAATTGTGTTGGATTTGGTGTTTTTACAGATTTTAGAGGCAAACAATAGATCTTCAATTTCTTGATTGGTAGGTTCTTTAGTCGTAACTGTTTTTAAACCTTCTTTATTGTCTGTAACTGCATTTTTATCTTGAATTAATAATCCGTTTAAACAAGTTCGTACTTGCTTTTGAGGTAATTCAACTTCATTTTGAATTAAAATGATTCTGTTTTTCTTTTCTTGAAGTATTTCAACAGCTTTTTCATCATAACTTGGAGCAATCACCACTTCACAGAAGAGTTGATTAATTTCTAAAGCTGTTTCCGTATCAATAGTTCCGTTAGCAATTAATACACCACCGAAAGCTGAGGTTGGATCACCAGCCAATGCGTCTAAATAAGCTTGTTTCATTGTTGATCTGGTTGCCAACCCACAGGGGTTATTGTGTTTTAAAATAGCAAAAGTTGGATCATTGTGTTTGAATTCTAAAATTAAATTCACTGCTGCGTCAACATCAAGTAGGTTGTTGTATGACAATTCTTTTCCGTGAACTTTAGTAAACATTTGGTCAAAATCTCCAAAAAAGTAACCTTTTTGATGCGGATTTTCTCCGTAACGTAAAATTTGGCCGTTTGCAATACTCTGTTTATAATAGGTTTCGTCGCTATTAAAATAATTGAAAATGGCTGAGTCGTAATGCGAGGAAACATGAAAAGCTTTTGTTGCTAATAACTTTCTTTGCTCCAAAGTAGTCGCACCATTTTGAGTGGAAATCAAATCTAATAAATAATTGTATTCATTCACTGAAGATACAATCACGGTATCTTTGAAGTTTTTGGCAGCAGCACGAATTAATGAAATACCACCAATATCAATTTTTTCAATAATATCGGCTTCCGAAGCTCCTGAAGCAACCGTTTTTTCGAAAGGATACAAGTCAACAATCACTAAATCTATTTGAGGGATTTCATACGCTCTCATTTGTTCAACATCACTCGGATTATCCTGGCGGTTTAGAATGCCCCCAAAAATTTTTGGATGTAATGTTTTTACTCTCCCTCCTAAAATAGATGGATACGAAGTAACATCTTCAACGGGAACAACGGGGATTCCCAGATTTTTGATAAAATCTTCTGTTCCACCTGTCGAATATATAATGACATTTTGACTGTTCAGTTGTTTTACAATTGGATCTAAACCCGTTTTGTCAAATACAGAAATTAAGGCGGATTGTATGGTTTTAGTGTTGCTCATTTTGTGTCTTTATTTAAAGGTGCAAAAGTACCATTTGTATGATTAATTATCAAACGATTAAAGGATTTGTTTTTTATTTTTTTTGGTTTCAGTCAGTTCTTTTCAAAGACAAAAGATTGTCCTTCAGTTTTGTCAAATTACGCAATTGTCATTTTTATTTTTTCTTATAAAAGTTGTAACAATTTGACTGTTTTAACTACCTATGGTAACAATAAATTATCATAAAATAGCTGATGTTAGTATATCTCCGACTGCTTAAAGAAAGTTTTAGTTTTGCAATGAATGCCTTGCGAAACAATAAGTTGCGAACTTTTTTATCGCTTCTGGGAGTTACCATCGGGATATTTTCAATAATTGCTGTATTGGCAGCAGTGGATTCATTGGATAAAAAGATTAAAGATGATTTGAATGATTTAGATAAAAACACTATTTACCTTTTTAGTTCCTCATTTGGACCGAGTGATATTCCAAGATGGAAAAGAGAACAATTTCCTGATGTAACTTTTGAGGAATATGAGTATTTGAAACGTTCTATTTCTGATGCTGATAAAATGGCTTTCAACCTTTTTACAAGAAATGAAAATATAAAATTTGAAGACAAAACGGTGAGTTCTGTTCGTGTTACACCAACAACCTTTGAGTATGAAGGAATTGATGGGATTAAAATAAGTAACGGGCGGTTTTTTAATGAAGCGGAATCCAATTCCGGTACTGCCGTTATTATATTGGGTTTTGATGTAGCGGAGGGACTTTTTGAAAATTTAGAACAAGCTATCGGGCAAAAAGTTCGCCTGTATGGACAACGTTTTACAGTAATAGGTGTTACTGATAAACAGGGTTTTTCAACTTTTGGTGACAGTCGTGACAATGCAGTTTTTATCCCCATGAATTTTATCAGAAGACTTTATGGTGAAAATAGTGATTTAATAACGCCGGTTATAATTATTAAACCTAAAAAAGGAATTGATATAGAAGCTTTTAAAGGCGAAATCACACAGAAATTGCGAACTTACAGAGGATTAAAAGTAACTGAAATTGATAATTTTTTTATCAATGTATTGTCTGGTTTTACAGATTTCATTGATCAAATAGTGGGCAATTTAAACATCGGAGGTTGGCTCATTGCCGGATTTTCTCTTTTGGTAGGCGGTTTCGGAATTGCAAATATTATGTTTGTATCGGTGAAAGAACGAACCAATTTGATTGGCATCCAAAAATCATTAGGTGCTAAAAACAGGTTTATATTGTTTCAGTTTTTGTTTGAAGCAGTTATACTTTCGGTCATAGGTGGCATCATTGGACTTTTAATGGTTTGGGGTATTGCGGTACTAATGACAAAGATTTTAGACTTTGAATTTATCTTAAGTTTAAGTAATATATTGTTAGGAGCTGGTTTAGCAGGCGTAATTGGATTAATATCCGGAATTATTCCAGCAATTTCAGCTTCTAAATTAGATCCGGTAGAAGCCATCCGGAGTGGTTTTTAAAATAGTATAGCATAAAAAATCCCGATTTTACTCGGGATTTTTTTTATCTAACAGTTTGATTCAAAATTAAATCAATGTATAAATTGACTTTGTCTTTCAACTCTTTTCTGTGGGTTATAAAATCTAAAAACCCATGTTCTAGCAAGAATTCCGAAGTTTGAAAACCTTCCGGCAAATCTTTTCCGGTGGTATCTTTTACTACTCGTGGACCGGCAAAGCCAATTAAAGCTCCCGGTTCGCCAATATTAATATCTCCTAACATTGCATAAGATGCTGTTGTTCCACCCGTAGTTGGATCGGTACATAGTGAAATATAAGGAATACCGGCATCGGCTAATTGTGCTAATTTTGCTGAGGTTTTGGCTAATTGCATCAACGAGTAAGCAGCCTCCATCATTCGAGCTCCACCAGATTTTGAAATCATCATAAATGGAACTTTATTTTTAATTGAATAATCAATTCCGCGAGCAATTTTTTCACCAACTACAGCACCCATGGAACCTCCAATAAAGGTGAAATCCATGCAGCAAACAACTAAATCTTTTCCTTTTGATTTTCCAACACCTGTTCGTACCGCGTCTTTCAATCCGGTTTTTTCCATGACGTCTTTCAAACGGTCCGCATACTTCTTGGTATCAGTAAATTTCAAAGGATCTTTAGACGTCATTTTTGCATCTAATTCTTTGAATTCATTATTGTCAAACAATATTTGAAAATATTCTGAACTTCCAATTCGTACATGAAAATCATCTTCCGGACTTACCCATAAATTTTTTGCCAATTCATCTTGATCCACAATTTTACCTGTTGGTGATTTGTACCAAAGTCCTTTTGGCACATCTTTTTTGTCTTCTGTAGGGGTTTGAATTCCTTTTTCTGTTCTTTTAAACCAGGCCATAATTTTAAATTTTGGTTGGAAGATGGGAGATGGAAGACGGAAGAAAACTTCCTGCTTCACACTTCACTCTTCCTGCTTATAAAGTGTTCACATTGTTTAAATCAGCAAATGCTTGCTCTAACCTTTTGTTGAAAGTTAATTCACCTTCGCGAATCCACTTTCTTGGGTCGTAGTGTTTTTTGTTGGGAGAATCGGCACCATCGGGGCTTCCAATCTGCGTTCGCAAATAATCAATTTTTGAGGTCATATAATCACGAATACCTTCGGTATAGGCAAATTGTAAGTCGGTATCGATATTCATTTTTACTACACCGTATGAAATAGCTTCTCTAATTTCTTCTAATGTAGAACCTGAACCACCGTGGAATACAAAGTCAATCGGATTTGAGCTTGTTTTGAATTTATTTTGAACATATTCCTGAGAATTTTTCAAAATTACAGGAGTCAATTTTACATTTCCGGGTTTGTAGACACCGTGGACATTTCCAAAAGCAGCTGCAATTGTGAATTTCGGACTTATTTTTGAAAGTTCTTCATAAGCATAAGCCACTTCCGCCGGTTGAGTGTATAATTTTGAGCTATCAACATCAGAATTATCCACACCATCTTCTTCACCACCGGTTACTCCTAATTCGATTTCAAGAGTCATTCCCAATTTACTCATACGAGCTAAATATTTTTTACAAATTTCAATGTTTTCTTCGATGGGTTCTTCAGATAAATCAATCATATGAGAGGAGAACAACGGTTTACCTGTTTCTGCAAAATGCTTTTCAGAAGCATCTAAAAGACCGTCAATCCAAGGAAGCAACTTTTTTGCACAATGGTCTGTATGTAAAATTACCGTAGCTCCATAAGCTTCTGCAAGCGTATGAATGTGTTTGGCTCCTGCAACTGCACCTAAAATTGCAGCTTTTTCATCTGCATTTGATAATCCTTTACCCGCATTATAAACAGCACCGCCATTTGAAAACTGGATAATTACCGGAGCATTTAATTTGGCGGCAGTTTCTAATACACCATTAACAGTACTCGATCCAATAACATTCACCGCCGGAAGTGCAAATCCTTTTTCTTTCGCATATTTAAATAGTTCCTGTACTTGATCTCCGGTAGCAACACCTGGCTTAATATTGTGGGACATAATGGTTAAGTATTAAATAAGTTAAGCAACAAAAATAATAATTTAAAAAGGTTTGGTAAAATAATTAGGTAAAAATCCGCATTTTATAAGGCTTTTTTTTAAATACTTTAAGGAATTTGATTAGAACGGATAATTGATTCCGATATTCAGAACAGAATTACTGAAATTGTATTCATTAAACCATCTTCTATCCATTTCATTCGCCGGATTATAGGTTTTAAAACCGATGTCAAAACGAACAACGAAGAAACTGAAATCGTATCTTAATCCAAAGCCGGTACCTAAAGCAATGTCTTTCAATGACTCTAAGTCTTCAAAAACAGCACCTGGAATTGTAACATTATCCATAAAGTTCCAAATATTCCCGGCGTCGGCAAATAGTGCTCCTTTGAAATTTCCAAAAAGTTTAAACCGATATTCTGCACTTAAAGCTATTTTTAAGTTGGCATCATTAAAGTCATCTCGAGCTCCGCTGCTACCCGGACCTAGACTGTAGGGTTGCCAAGCTCTATTGTCGTTAGAACCACCGGCAAAGTAACTTCGTGCAAATGGAATATTTTGTGCATTACCATAAGGTATTGCAACCCCCAAGAAGTAGCGAGTGGCAAATATATTTTCTTTCTGTAAATCAAATAACTTCACAAATTCAAATTCTGTTTTAACATATTGTGAAAACTCAACACCCATAAATGTTTTGTTTCCATTGGGTCCTAGAGCTGGATTTGTAATATTTGCTAATAAGTCTAACGTGTTCCCGGCAAGTTCAACCTTAGCTTTAAAATTGTAAAATGCATTATCTAGCAAATTACTTTTAGTAGTTATTGAATAACTAAAGCTAGAAGCCATAATGAAGTTGTTTTCGGTTAACCTAGATTTTCGTTCATCAATACTTCGTACTGTTTCAAAATCTTCATCGCTTACCACGACCACCACAGGATTAGATAAAACATCGTTTATAAAACCATCAGTGCCTAAGGTAATAATCAAATTACCTTCGCCATTTTCTCCGTCATAGTAAAGATCATTAACATCGTCATAGTTTTTTGAAACAGCATTCAATGCATTGTAAGAAGATCTGTATACATTAAAATAATTGTCAACATTCAGATTATTAACATATTGAAGATTGATTAATTCAAATTTTGCAGTTCTGAAACGCTTGGGAGTCCAATTGTAGGTTAAACCTCCCGTGAAATTTTCCTTATCAAGTCCCACATTTGTTTGGCTGGAAAAACCGGCACTGATAACAGATGAAGGAATCATGTTTTTAGGAATGATTTTTTCAGTTTTTAATGGGAAAAAGATTCTTGGGAAGCTCAATCTACCGTCGACACCTAATTCTAAAATGTTAAAAAACACGTTGTTTGGATTGGCATTATCGCGAGATGAACCTATATTTCCTCTAACAGCAACTTCAAATGTTTCAGCACCGTTAAATACGTTTCGAATAGTAACAGAGGTGTTTCCCGCAATACCAAATTCCTGAATGTTGGAATGTGTCAAATCTAGAGTAGCACCCCAAGTGATTTTCTTTCTTGGGTTTAGATAGATATTGGCTATTAAACTTGTTCCGGTGGAGTCTTTTGGATCCTGTTCATACTTAATCGAAGGATAATTAAATACCTTTAAATTACTTAAAAATCGCGAAGTTAGATTGTTTCTAAAGTCGGCATATACGCCACCTTTATTGATAAACACCGCATCTGTTATTGCTTTTGGTTTAAATCGTAGTTTTTCGATACTATAAAGATTAAAACCATTATATGAAACACTATCTGTTATCGTTTTTTTATCTTTAGAAGAAGGATTGTCAGTAAAAATATTAACTTCACTAATTTTATAAATATGAAAAGGAGCGGTTTTTAAAGTGTCGTTTTCACGGTAGTTAAAATCTCCTATCACGGTAGTGATATTAGGTCTTTTGCTTAAATTTATAGTGTCTACATCAAAGGTAATATAGTTTTGTTGAAAATTATATGCACCGTTATTTCTGAAATAAGTTGTCAAACGGTTCCGTTCTTCTTCAATTATTTTAGAATTGTATTGTTGTCCGCTTTTTATGACTGACTGACTTTTTGTTACTTGATACAAAGAATCCAAATCAGGTGATGTGATTGTAGCTTTAATGGAATCTAGAATATAAGGACTTTTTAAATCGATAATGTATTTTACTTTACCCTTTTTATAACCAACAGAGTCGGTCTCCGACTTTACCTCAACGTCAAAAAAGCCATTATTGAAGAAATGTGATCTTAATTTAAACTCACTTCGTTTTGTTCGAGTACTATCTATAATTATGGGCTTTTCTCCGGTTGATTTCAGTAATTCGTGGAAGCCTTTCATGTAAAAAGATTCGCCCAAGCGATACACTTGTTTTTCAGAATAGATAGCAGACATTCTCTTAAAGCGTATGGTATCTTCAATATATTTAGCTCTAAAAACAGAATCCGGATTTGGTCTTGCCCAATTGTAAATATGCAAGCCAAAAGGCACTTTCAATATTCGAGCATTTGGTTTTTGAAATATAAAGCCGGTCAAATCCTCTTTGATTTTAGAATTCCCGTCAACAGTTATTTCAACTTTTGTTAAGAGTTGTTTGTTATCCGGAACTCTTTTTACAGAATCGCAGGAATAAATTAATCCAATGATAACAATTAATAATGTTATTTTTGTAAGTATCTTTTTCAAGCAGAAAATTATTTAATTCAAAAGTACATTATTTCTATGGTTAGTAAAAACCAAATAAAATTAATTACCGGTTTAGTTCAAAAAAAAAATCGGACCGAGCAGCAACTTTTTATCGCTGAAGGAATTAAAGTGATACAAGAACTATTCCAATCTGATTTTGAATTGGTTCATTTGTATACGGTAGCAAATTTAAACATTCAGGTTCCATCTGATAAAATTACTCAAATAACTAACAATGAATTAAAAAGAATTAGTGCTTTAACAACACCTAATGAGTGTTTGGCTCTTTTTAAAATTCCAATAAGCAGTAAAATTAATGATCATGAGCTAATTGTAGCATTAGATGACATTAGAGATCCGGGAAATTTGGGCACAATAATTAGACTTTGCGACTGGTTTGGCGTTAAACAATTAATTTGTTCTGAAACAACTGTGGACGTTTTTAATCCAAAAGTGGTTCAAGCAACCATGGGTTCGCTTGCAAGAGTTAGGATTGTGTATGCAGACTTGGTAGATGTGCTTAAAAAAACAAAACTTCCTATCTATGGCACTTTTATGGACGGAAATAATATCTATACTGAGCAAAAAACAAGAGAAGGAATTATCGTAATGGGGAATGAATCCAATGGTATTTCAAAAAATATAGAACAATTGATTCAGCGAAAAATCACTATTCCTCGATTTGGAACGCAACAAAAAACAGAAAGTTTAAACGTAGCAACAGCCACCGCCATCACACTAAGTGAGTTTTGCAGAAATTCTTAGTGAAATGTAAAATTGATTAAAATTCCTCTTGTTTTCATCGAGTCGATGTTACCGGTCCACGGACTATCGGCAGTGTTATCTCGAATCAATTCATCGCTTAAACCAAATACTCCTCTAATGGAAGGAGAAAATTTAAAGTATTCAAAATAAAAGTCTACACCAAATCCTACTTGATAATCATACGTCCATGTCTTCATTCGGAAACGGTTGTTAAAATTATCATCGCTTGCACGCTCATTACTTGATAAATTCAAAGTGGCTGAAGCTCCACCCACTAAATAAGGTCTCACATTACCAACTCTTTTTGAAGAAAATTTAACCAATAGAGGAAACATAATATAGGTTGATTTTACTTCTCTTAAAGCGTCAAATGGGTCTTCTATTTCTGGGTAGGTTAAATTTCTTTGTGTGTAATATAAACCGGGCTCAAAACGAAGATTGATGTATTCTTGCAATCGTAAATTTCCAACCAAACCCACATTAAATCCCGTGGTTGGACTCACATCTATATCTTCAGTTACGCTTAAGTAATCAAATTTAAAATCTAATGAATTAAAACCAAGAAAATAACCCCAGTGAACTCGTTGTTTGTCAAAATTTTCCAGGTTTATAATAGGATCTTTTGCAAACATTGACTTTTGAGCATGCGAATCAAAAGCAAATAAGAACAGAAGTATAAAAACTATTTTTTTCATTGTATTATTTAGTAGCTGAATATATTGTTGCTACCCCAAAAGTTTGCGGATAGGATTCAACATTAGTAAACCCAATATTACGCAAAATATTGTTTAATTTTTCTCCATACGGAAAAGCATTAGCAGATTCCGATAAATAGGCATAAGCAGAATTGTCTTTTGAAAATAGTTTTCCGATGACTGGGAGTATGTTTTTTGAGTAAAAATTATAGCCTTGTTTGAACGGAAATTTTTCGGGCACTGATGTTTCTAAAATAACAAAAACGCCATTTGGTTTAAGAACCCTAAGAATTTCGATCAATCCTTTTTCTAATGTTTCAAAATTTCTAACACCAAAAGCTACCGTAATCGCATCAAAAAAATTGTCTTCAAAAGGCATGTTTTCAGAATCGCCCAAAATCATTTCAATGCGATTTGAAAGGTTTTTTTGTGCAATTTTTTTTCTTCCTACGTCTAGCATACCTGCAGAAATATCTATACCTATAATTTTTGTAGCTTCAATTTCCGACATTAATAATGCTAAATCTCCGGTTCCAGTGGCAATATCTAAAATAGTTGTTGGATTTTTTTTCTTTACAATTGCAAGTACTTTTTTTCGCCATTCAACATCCGTTCCAAAAGAGATGACTCTATTCAAGCCATCATAATTTGTTGAAATAGCATCAAACATTTGAGCAACTTGTTCTTTTTTTCCTAATGTAGAATCTTTATAAGGAGTGATGTTTTTTGACATACGGGCAATTTTTTGCAAATATAAGGGATTCTCTAAGTATAACAATATTGTTTTTATGTTTAACTAAAGCATGAAAAAAATAAACAAAACATCACTAAATTTAGTGATGTAAAAAAAATCCCTAAAAGTGGGTATTGTAAAAGTGGTTTAATAAAATGAAATTTACAACACATCAGTAAGGTATGTTTATAAGAATTATTAAATCTGAAATGAAGTGGTTGCTTTTGGCATTAGCAATTACTTTGGTATTGACAAACGTTATTAATGCCAATACTTTAGCAAGAGGTGTGCACGTTGATGCACCTCAAACGTTCTTAGGGTTAAATTTGTTTTTGGAAATTTTAGTTTTTTTTGCCTTTAATACCTTTGTGGTATTTGGTATTAAAGGTTTCTTTGAGATGTACTCTCAAAGATTTGCCAATGCCATTATCTTCTTTTCCGGAGTATTTTTGGCAGTGGTTATTTTTATTTTAAGTTATCAAATACTGATGATTTAAAAACTTTGCATACTTTACTTGATTAAAAACATCCTCAAAAGGGATGTTTTTTTATTTTCTATGAAATGTTTGATAAGTAAATGAATAGTTGTGTTTGTCATCTTTTGGATGAAATTCTTCATTGGTCAATTCCCAAACTGTAGGGACTATTTCGGGGAAGAAAGTATCAGCTTCAAAAGTATCATGCACTCGCGTAATTTCTAAAATATCTGCAATACCTATAGATTGATTGTATATTTCTCCGCCACCAATAATGTAAGTGTCTTCATTTTTCGGACAAAGGTGCATTGCTTCTTGTAATGTATTGGCAATTAAACATCCTTCGGGTGTGTAGTTTTTTTGACGGGTGATGATTACATGTGTTCGATTGGGTAATGGTTTCGGAAAACTTTCAAATGTTTTTCTACCCATGACAATGTAATGACCGGAAGTGAGTAGTTTGAATCTTTTAAAATCATCGGGTAAGTGCCAAACTAAGTCGTTGTTTTTACCCAAGGCGTTATTTTCAGCAACTGCTGCAATTATAATAATCATTGTGTATTCTCATTTTTATCGTTCCATTCATTTTCAACTTTTGTTTTCAATTGTTCCAGACGTTTGTTTTGTTTGGCAATTAAACGATCTATTTGTTCACGCTCCCAATCTTTATTCATAAAACGATCGGTGATGTACACTTTAATGAAATGTAAAATGAATAGAAAAAACCAGATAGTTAATGCCCAAATATACCAACCTTCAAAAGGTTGCACATCGTAAATTTTTTCAATGACAATAAAAAACAAACTTCCTACTAAGAATAATATGAAATGATAATACAATCTTTTTTTCTGTTTAATTCTTTTTCGGGCATATTCGTATTTTTCGTGTTGTTCTCGATCTATTTCCATGGTTCTTTGATTTTTCTGAATTGAAAGGTATACTTTTTTTAAAAAATAAAAAAATCTATTTTAATGATAATGAAATACGAAACCGTTTTTTTATTTACAATATTCAATCTAACTTATTATAAATTAACAATGTAACTTTTTTTTAATAGTGTTTTTAAGAATATGATAAAACGTATGCTAACTATTTGATTTCCATAATTCTATTCGTTCCTTTGTACCATAATTCTAAAAATTAGATAGTTATGGCAATTAAGAAACAATTTATAAAATCGAAACCAGTTTGTAAAGTAACTTTTTCGATAGAAGCTACTGAAGCTACTACTGCTGCAGTAATTGGTGATTTCAACAATTGGAATCCAACAGCAGGAGAATTAAGCAAGTTGAAAAACGGTACTTTCAAAGCTACTTTTGAATTACCTGCTTCAAATTCGTATGAGTTCCGTTATTTAGTTGATGGTCAATTCATCAATGATACAGACGCGGATGATTACAAATGGAACGAGTTTGCTGCAGCTGAAAATAGCGTGGTAACCGTTTAATTCTCGATTTTAAAGAAAATTTAATCCGTTTGGTTTTTAACTAAACGGATTTTTTTTAATTTAAAGAAAAACTTATCGGAATTGACATCGTTACTCTAACGGGATCTTCCATGAAATATCCGTGAGTCATTTGAGGTAGTAACAAAATTATTCTTTTTGCTTCTTCTTCTAAAATTGGATCTGGTCCTCTAACTTTATCTATGGAAATAGAACCATCTTTTTCAATAACAAATGTTACAAGAACTTTCCCTTGGATGTTTTTTTTACTGCCTTTTTGGGATAATTAAAATTTTTAATGATATGTTCTTGAATTTTTTTATTAAAACATTGTCTTCTTTCATTCATTGGTAATTGTTCACAGCCTGGAAATATTGGAACGTTTTCAATGATTTGAAAACCTACTGTTTCCTGGCTCTCAGCTTCGGAATCAGTAGTTTGACCAACAACTGTCAACGAAAAAAATAAAAAATAAAAAATATATTTCATAAAATAATTTTAAACGGCTACTATTCCTTTAATGTGCGGGTGCGGATCATAACCAACTAACGTAAAATCTTCAAAAGTAAAATCAAAAATATTTTTAATTTCCGGATTTAAAATCATTTTTGGTAAGGGTTTTGGCTCGCGTGAAAGTTGCAATTCTACTTGTTCAAAATGGTTGTTGTAGATGTGAGCATCACCAAAAGTGTGAATAAATTCTCCCGGTTGTAAATCGCAAACTTGAGCAACCATTAATGTAAACAATGCATACGAAGCAATGTTAAAGGGTACGCCTAAAAATATATCGGCACTTCGCTGGTACAATTGGCAACTTAATTTTCCATCCGCTACGTAAAACTGGAAAAATGCATGACACGGTGGAAGTGCTGCTTTACCATTGGCAACATTTTCTGCAAATGATTTGGAAGTGTCCGGCAAAACAGATGGATTCCAAGCGGAAACTAACATTCTGCGGCTGTTCGGATTTTTCTTCAATGTTTCAATTAATTCGGTTATTTGATCAATTTCATCACCGTTCCAATTTCTCCATTGGTAACCGTAAACCGGACCTAAATCGCCATTTTCATCGGCCCATTCATCCCAAATTTTCACACCGTTTTCTTTTAAGTAGTCAATATTTGTATCGCCTTTTAAAAACCATAAAAGTTCATAAATAATTGATTTTAAATGTAGTTTTTTTGTAGTAACCATTGGGAAACCTTCACTTAAATCAAAACGCATTTGATAACCGAAAACACTTTTAGTTCCTGTGCCTGTGCGGTCGCCTTTTTGCGTTCCGTTTTCTAAAACG
>NZ_JBILTE010000132.1:0-6963 GCF_044371705.1 Flavobacterium sp.
AACAGACAATTTTGAGGAAAAGTTTAGAATGAATTAGCCGATAAACGTTCGAGCGAACATTTTTTACAATTTTTAAAAGAGCTATTTTAATTCCACTTTACTATATTTGTTTCAAATCTTCTAATCATCATTCATGAAAAAAATACTTTATAGTTCTATTGGAATTCTTTTGATAGCCATTGCTTGCTCGTCTACAAGTACCAATGTTAGCAACAACGACCCAAAACCTTATTTTAAGACCATTACCGCCGAAAATCTCAGCAAACATTTGTATATCGTTGCCTCCGATGAAATGGAAGGTCGAAACACCGGTGAACCCGGACAAAAGAAAGCGGGTGAATATTTAATCAAACACTACCAATCGATTGGCGTTCCTTTTCCAAAAGGGGCAACTACTTATTACCAACCCATTCCTTCGGAATTCTTTAAAAAGGCGTTTAGCCCAAAATTAGGTGATTCTGAAAATATTTGGGCATTTATTGAAGGTTCTGAAAAGCCGGAAGAAATTTTGGTGATTTCTGCTCATTACGACCACGTGGGAATGAAAAACGGCGAAGTCTATAACGGTGCCGATGACGATGGCTCGGGAACTGTGGCGTTATTAGAATTGGCTGCCGCTTTCCAAAAAGCTAAAAAAGAAGGAAACGGACCCAAACGTTCAATCTTGTTTTTACACGTAACGGGTGAAGAACACGGTTTACACGGTTCGCGTTTTTATGCAGAAAATCCTTTATTTCCTATTGCAAATACTATCGCGAACATCAATATCGACATGATTGGTAGAAGAGGTTACGGCAAAGAACAAAATGATAATTATGTATATGTCATCGGTTCCGATCGTTTGAGTACCGATTTACATAAACTATCAGAAGCAGCCAACACCAAATACATTGGAATGGAATTGGATTATAAATACAATGATTTAGATGATCCCAACCGTTTTTATTACCGGTCTGACCATTACAATTTTGCAAAAAAGGGAATTCCGGCCATTTTTTATTTCAACGGCGTGCATGACGATTATCATAAAGCAACGGATACTGCGGACAAAATTGATTATCCGCAAATGGCAAAAAGAGCACAATTGGCATTTGTAGTGGCTTGGGAATTAGCCAATGCCGCCGAACGACCAAAAGTGGATAAAGACGGAAAATAGTTGATAAAAACGCAAAGTAACTCTTGCGTTTTTTTTGTATCTTTAAGTGTGTATACATAAATTAAATCGCATTTAACAAGATCAACTCATTCTAGCTCGCCTGCTCTATTGCTAACTAGAATGCGAATAAATATGAAAAGAGTTACCGCAACAATGATACCTGAAAACAAGTTCCTAACCACCGGACTAACAGACAAAGAAGTAATTGCTTCCCGATTGAATCATGGTGCAAACAACCTCACCTATAAAAAAGAGAACTCCTTTATAGACGCTGTTAAAAGTCTGGTCACGGAACCCATGGTTTTGTTATTATTCGCCACTTCAATTATTTACTTTTTAAGCGGACAAGTAGGTGACGCCATCTTTTTGGCAGTTGCCATTGTTTTAGTAGCCACGATTTCACTCTACCAAAATTCCCGAAGTAAAAATGCATTGGCAAAACTAAAAGAAATCACCCAACCCAAATGCAAAGTGATTCGCAACGGCAAAACCATCGAAATCAGTAATGAAGACGTTGTAATGGATGACCTATTGGTTTTAGAAGAAGGCACGTCAGTAAATGCCGACGCAACCATTCTGCAATCCAATGACTTTTCGGTGAATGAATCGGTGCTTACCGGCGAATCGCTTGCTGTTTTTAAGGACGTCTCTCAGGAAAATTGTTCCGTGTACAGTGGAACCACCATAGCTAGCGGTATGGCCCTTGCGAAAGTAACCGCCATTGGAAACAAAACCAAACTCGGAGCAATCGGCAACAGCCTGGAATCCATAGCCGAAGAAAAAACGCCATTGGAAGTACAAATCACTCGATTTGTCAAACAAATGGTACTGGTTGGTGCAATTATTTTTCTCATTGTTTGGGGAATCAATTATTATCATACAGCAAATGTTTTGGACAGTTTGTTGAAGGCTTTGACATTAGCGATGAGTATTTTACCTGAGGAAATTCCGGTCGCATTTACCACCTTCATGGCATTAGGTGCTTGGCGGTTAATGAAAACAGGTATCATTGTGAAACAGATGAAAACGGTGGAAACTTTGGGTAGTGCGACTGTCATTTGTACCGATAAAACCGGAACAATCACTGAGAACAAAATGAGTTTGGTTGAAGTGTATGCATTCAGCGACCAAAAAGTTGCTACAGCAGAAGGCTTTAATGAAACTTCCTCCAAAAGAGTTATTGAAATGGCTATGTGGGCGAGCGAACCCATTCCTTTTGATGCCATGGAAGTAGCTATTCATGAAAGCTATCAACAGACACACCTTGAAGATGAGCGACCCAATTATCAAATGATTCATGAATATCCATTGGATGGCAAACCACCGATGATGACACATGTGCATGAAGATAAAAAGGGCAAACGAATCATTGCTGCAAAAGGAGCTCCGGAAGCCATGATAGCCGTTTCTAAGCTAACTGCCGAGGAAAAAACTGCCATTGAAAAAGCAGTTTTTGCAATGGCATCGCAAGGATACCGCGTTCTCGGAGTGGGAATTGCTGATTTTTCGGGAACTGACTTTCCAAAAAAACAACAAGAATTCGCGTTTGATTTTTTAGGATTGGTGGCGTTTTATGATCCGCCGAAAAAGAATATTCAACAGGTGTTTGAACAGTTTTACCAAGCGGGTGTCGCTGTAAAAATTATTACCGGCGATAATGCGGTTACTACCCAAGCAATTGCTGCGTCGATTGGTTTTAAAGGTGCTGATAAAAGTATCACCGGCGATGAGTTGATGCAGCTTACGGATCAAGAATTGGAACAAAAAGTAATGGAAATAAACATCTATACACGCATGTTCCCTGAAGCCAAATTGAAAATCATCAATGCCTTAAAAAATGACCAACAAATTGTAGCGATGACCGGCGACGGCGTCAACGATGGTCCGGCATTGAAAGCCGCACATATCGGTATTGCCATGGGTAAAAAAGGTACGGAAATTGCCAAACAAGCCGCCTCGCTGATTTTAGTGGACGATGATTTATCAAAAATGGTCACCGCTATTGCCATGGGACGAAAAATTTACACCAATTTAAAGAAAGCGATTCAGTACATTATTTCCATTCACATCCCGATTATTTTGACGGTTTTCATTCCGTTGGCGTTGGGATGGGTGTATCCGAGTATTTTTACACCGTTGCACATTATTTTGCTTGAGTTAATCATGGGTCCCACCTGCTCCATCATCTTTGAAAATGAACCTATGGAACAAAATACAATGACTCAAAAACCACGACTGTTAACAACCACTTTTTTTAAGGTGAAAGAGCTAACGATAAGCATTATTCAAGGACTGGTAATAACCATTGGCACGTTAGCCACGTATCAATTCGCTGTGAACTTCGGCTATAATGAAACCTTCACGCGAAGTATGGTTTTTACCGCATTAATAAGTGCGAATATCTTTTTAACATTAGTGAACCGCTCTTTTTACTATTCCGTTTTAACGACGCTGAAATACAAAAACAATTTGGTTCTTTGGATCATCGGACTCACTTTGGTCGTAACTGCTGCTTTAATTTATATCAAACCTTTTGCACTTTTCTTTGGCTTTACGCAATTACCTTTGGAACAATTGGCTATAAGTATCGGCATTGGTTTTGCATCTGTCATTTGGATTGAATTGTACAAACTATTCAAACGAAAAAAAAGCCCTGAATCGTCAGAGCTTTTGTAAACTATAGGGTGCAATTTAGATTTCTTCTTTCACATCCGCATCGGGTGCATTTTTTGCAACAGAGGCAATACCGTTGTCGCGGGCGGCAACCGATTCGTACATTTCACTATTGCCAACGATTTGCCCATTCGTTGCTTTTAAATTAAAATAGAACTTACCGTTCTTAGCTTCCAAACGGTCAAAACGTGTATCCACTTGTGAATTCTTGCGAACGGATTCAATACCGTTGTCGCAAGCAGCTTTGGAACTGTAGCCTTCACTGGCCAAAATAACCTGACCGTTGCCTGCTTTTAGTACAAATTGAAATTCTCCATTTTTTCTTTTACTGATAACAAATGATCCCATATAATTAATTTTTAACGTGATTACTAGTATTTTGGCAGACAATTTAATAATTTTTCAGGAATACTGAAATAATATACCAAAGAATTTATCAAGAAATAACAGAAACTTAATCCGCAAAATAAGTTTCTCGCAAAGACGCAAAAACGCAAAGTAAAAATTATAAAGTTTGCGTCTTTGCGACTTTGCGAGAAAAAAAAACTCCTCTTAATGAGATTATAAGAACAATAACCCACAAAAAAAGCCTCGAGTTTCCTCGAAGCTTTGCATTTCTGGGTGAAAGACGGGTCTCGAACCCGCGACCTTCGGAACCACAATCCGACGCTCTAACCAACTGAGCTACAATCACCATTTGTTTTTGCGAGTGCAAATATAATGCATTCCGTCAATCTTCCAAAGATTTTTTTTGATAAATTATATCAAATCTCCTAAGCTACTGACAGCCACATATCTTTCGGTGGTGAAACCTTCCGCAAAATCCGTTCCTATCAATCTACCCATGTCTTGCGAGCGGTATTGAATACTTTCTAAAAAGTTTTTAGTAGCAATGGGTGTCACCGCTTCTTTGACATCAGGATTGTAAAATTGGGAGTCATAAGCCAAAATCGCCTTCATTTTTACATCCATAAAACCGGTAATATCTACCACAAAATCGGGTTCGATATTCTTCCATTGAATGTAATGATACACAACTTTTGGACGCCATGCTTCTTGCGTCAATCCCTCGAAAGAAGTTTCGATTTTTTGCAAACCTGACAAAAAACAGGCATCTGAAACCAACTTCGCTCCTTTCGCATGATCAATATGACGGTCATCAATCGCATTGCACAACACTATATCGGGTTGGTACTTGCGAAGCATTTGAATCACTAGCAGTTGATGTGCTTCATCATTCACAAAAAAACCATCACGCATTTTGAGGTTTTCACGAATGGCAATTCCTAACAATTCTTTCGCTTTGGTAGCTTCTTGATGACGAATGACGGCCGAACCTCTGGTTCCCAATTCTCCTTGGGTCAAATCGATTATTCCAACAGATTTACCAAGAGAAATTTCTTTGGCAAGTGTTCCTGCACAACCTAATTCTACATCATCGGGATGGGCTCCAAAAGCAAGTATATCTAATTTCATTGATTCAAAATAAAGGTTAAAGTATGTTTCGCATGGTCATGGATTTGTGTTCAGTTTCCAAAAACTCCGCCTCGGGCGAACTGTCTTTGGTGATCCCGCAACCCACATACACGTACACCTTGTTCGGCGTGACTTTCATGCACCGCAAATTTACAAAAAGATTTCCGCCTCTCGACGTATTCCACAGTCCTACAAATCCGGTGTAGAATTCTCGGTCATAGCCTTCATTAGCAAGGATAAAATCCAAAGCTGCCTCTTTTGGTAATCCGCAAACTGCTGGTGTAGGGTGCAGATTTTTAACCAACTGCAAACTGTTTTTATTGGAAAAGACTTCGCCGCTAATCGTTGTTTTTAAATGAACCAAACTCCCCGCCTCCACGGTTTCGGGTGGCGAGACTTTTAATGATTGTACTTCTTTGTGCAAGCTGTCTAAAATATAATCGGTTACAAATTGTTGTTCTTGGATTTCTTTGGTATTCCAATCTCTGAAATCGGCTTTTCGTTGGGTTCCTGCCAAGGACACGGTTTCAAAATGCTTGTCGGAAAATTTGATGAGTTGTTCCGGTGTCGCCCCCATCCAAGTCCCTAATTTGGGATGCGAAAACAAATAACAAAAAGCATTTCGATACGTCGAAGCCATCCGATGAAAAGTCTCCAAAGGATCATTGGTTTTGTCTAAAGGTATCTTTCGAGAAAGCACTACTTTATCAAAACTGCCTTCTTCAATGGCAGTGACCGCTTTTGACACTATGGATTCAAAATGCATTTGTGCGTTGGCATTTTCGCTAGAAGTTGCATCGTTTCTAACTTCATCAACAAACGCCATTTCTGATTCAAAATACGCACAATCTGCATTGGGTAACACATAGATTTCCTCGTTTGCAGTTAAAAAAGGAGCGATGACAAATCCGTCTTGGTCTTTGAACAAATGCAACTCGTCCGTTTTTTGGAACAAAGCACAAAGTGTCGGACTGTTTGGTGTGACGCACCAAACAAAAGGTAAGTTATTGGCAAGTTGTTCCTTTGTTTTCTGAATCAAATGCATCACACTTTCGGTTTACGAGGTAAAATCATATTGGTCAATTTGCAAAGCGAAATCAGTTTCCCTTCTTCGTCGGTTATTTTGATTTCCCATAAATGAATACTTCTGCCTTGGTGAATAATTCGGGCAGTAGCAAAAATTTCTCCTTCGCGTTTGGCTCTTAAATGATTCGCCGAAAGCTCAATTCCCCGCACTTCTTGCTTCTCAGGATTGACAAAAATAATCGAAGCTGCACTTCCCACACTTTCTGCTAAAGCTGCCGATGCACCTCCATGCAATAATCCCATTGGTTGATGCACTCGAGGATTGACGGGCATTTTGGCAACTAAAAAATCTTCTCCGGCGTCAATATATTCAATTTCTAAGGTTTGCATTAAGGTGTTTTTGCTCCACTCGTTGCAGAGTTTCAAGACTTTCTCTTTATCGAACATTTATTTGTATTTTTTTGTAAAATTACTACTAAATGTCCACAGTTAAAAATAGACAGACGAATACGCGTGTTTTTTCGTTATCTCTTAATAAAAATTCAAATTAATCTTTATTTTTACAAAAATTCCAAACGAATGCGTCAGTCCATTTTTCTATTTATACTTCTTTGCGTTACACTAACTTCTTG
>NZ_JBILTE010000016.1:0-23688 GCF_044371705.1 Flavobacterium sp.
AAAGCGGTTGGAGTTTTAGAAAAAGCCAATCAAACGTCGCAAGCCAATTTAAAGTTGGTGGAAAATTACTTTAAGCAAGGTATGTTACAAAAAACGGATTTGCTTTCGGTGCAAGTACGCGTTGGTGAAATTGCCAACCAATTGCAGTATGCCAAAAGTGCTATACAAAATGCTTCGGATTATCTGGCGTTTCTTTTAAACGAAGATACTAATGGAGGTGTTTATAAACCGATAGAAACCTTAGAGAATGAGATGCAGCCACAAACGGTCAGTTTACTTTTGCCTGCCTCTCGTAAGGATATAGTAGCGATGGAAAAATCGTCGGAAGCCTATAAAAGCATGATGCAATCAGGTAAAATGAGTTTTTTACCGCGATTAAATGCTTTCGGATCGTATGAAATTTACGATACGCAATTCATGCAATTTGGAGCCAGTGGTTATACGTTAGGAGCCCAATTATCATGGGATTTATTTGATGGGTACAAATCCATCGGTAAACTGGAAAAATCAAAAGTAGAATTCCAAAAAGCGGAAGTGGAAACCGAACAATACAAAAAACAAAGTCAGCTCGAACTAAACAAAGCGTCTCGTCAACTGATAGATGCCGAAAATAAAGTGAATGTGTCCAAATTGGCTTTTGAACAAACCGAGGAAAGTTACCGCATCCGTCAAAACCGATTCACACAAGGATTAGAAAAAACATCCGATTTATTGCTAACAGAAACGCAAATGGCTCAGAAGGAATTGGAATACTTGCAAGCAGTTTTTGAATACAATTATACCAAAATGTATTTGTTATTCTTAACTAAATAATGATAGAAGGAACACAGATTGGAGAAATTTTTAAAATTTCCATAATTTCATAAATCGGTGTTCTAAAAATCTGAAAAAGAATTAATAATCAATTAAAAAATAAAATCAATCTTATGAATATCAAAATAACAACTCTAGTGGTTTTTTCTGCAGCCATTTTATTTTCCTGCGGAAGCGATCCAAAAGAAATCAAAACCTTAGAAGCAATTCCGGTAAAAGTGAGCGGAATAGTAGCAAACACAAACAGTCCGTTTGTAACCGCCAGTGGTAAAATTGAAGCCGAAAACAGTGCCAATGTGAGTACCCGAATGATGGGATATGTAACCAAAGTCCATGTGAAAGTGGGACAAAAAGTGGGAGCCGGTCAATTGCTGGTAAGCATCAATAATGCCGACTTACAAGCAAAAAAAGCACAAGTAGATGCTTCGATTTTACAAGCAACTGCGGGTTACAATAACGCGAAAAAAGATTACGATCGTTTTGTAGCATTATTCAATCAACAAAGTGCTTCGCAAAAAGAATTAGATGATATGACCGCCCGTTTTGAAATGGCCAAAGCAGGATTGGAAGGTGCCAAACAAATGCGAAACGAAGTAATGGCTCAATTTAATTATGCCAATATCACTGCACCGTTCAGTGGTACAGTAACCAATACATTCATCAAAGAAGGAGATATGGCAAACCCAGGAATGCCTTTGGTAAGCGTAGAAGGTGCCTCAAAACTACAAGTAACCGCAATGGTATCCGAAAGTGATATTTCTAACATCAAAAACGGAATGCCTGTCAATGTCATCATAAAATCAATGAATAAAAAAGTTTCAGGAAAAGTATCCGAAGTAAGTTCATCAGCTAAAAATACAGGTGGTCAATATTTAGTGAAAGTGACTTTAGATAAAATGGATACTTCAATTTTATCAGGAATGTTTGTCAATGTGCAATTTCCAATTGAAAAACAAACTAGTACAACTTCAAAAGGCGAACAAGTTTTAGTGCCTGAAACGGCTTTAATTCGCCAGGGTCAGTTAACCGGTGTGTATACAATTGCCAATAATACAGCCATTTTACGATGGTTACGAATAGGAAAAACGTACGGCGATAAAGTGGAAGTTCTATCAGGTTTAAAAGCTGATGAGCCTTACATCATATCATCCGAGAGAAAATTGTTTAATGGAGCAAAAGTGAGTGTTCAGTAAATAGTAAACAGTTTTCAGTCGCAGTTTTCAGTGATTAAAAACTTGAAACCTGAAACTTGAAACCTAAAAACAAATAAAAACATGCAAGAAGGTATCTCAGGAAAAATAGCCAATTTCTTCATCAATTCAAAACTTACTATTTTGTTAATGGTAGCTTTGATGGTGATCGGCGTCTATAGTTCGTTCCTTATCCCAAGAGAGGAAGAACCACAAATTAATGTCCCAATGGCCGATGTAATGATTGGCTATCCGGGAGCTACTCCCGCTGAAGTGGAAAGTAGAGTCATCAAACCCTTAGAAAAAGTTTTATCAAACATCAAAGGGGTGGAACATTTGCACAGTATGGCCATGAATGGTCAGGCAATGATTATCGTACAATTCTTTGTAGGTGAAGACATTGAGCGTTCCTATGTAAAGCTGTACGATGAGTTGGCCAAACATGAAAATATGTTTCCGCAAGGCGTATATAAACCCATGGTGAAAACCCGTTCAATCGATGATGTACCGATGTTAGGATTGACGTTATGGAGTGACAAATACGATGATTTTGAAATCCGTCAAATTGCTGAGGAAGTAACGTCGGAAATTGAAAAAGTAAAAGACGTAGCTATTACCAAAGAAATCGGTGGAAGATCTCGTGAGATGAAAGTCATTTTAGACAAAGATAAAATGGCCGAAAACAAAGTAGATGCCTTGGGAATCATGCAGATGATTCAAGCAAATAACGGTTCGTCGCAATCAGGTAGTTTTGTGCAAAACGACACAGAGTACTTAATCACCACCGGACAGTTTTTAAAAACGGCAGAAGACGTTGAAAATTTAGTCGTTGGTGTCAATCAAAACATGCCCATCTATTTAAAACAAGTGGCTACAGTGCAAGACGGACCGGGAACCGCTCGAAGCTATGTGTCTTTTGGATATGGAAAAGCGAATGAAAAATTCACTGCCAATCCTTCGGAATATGCAGCAGTGACCATTTCAGTAGGAAAAGTGAAAGGTGCTGATGCGATGAAAATCTCCGATAAAATTATTGAAAGAGTCGAGCAACTAAAAACGAATCTAATTCCTTCCGATGTACACGTAGAAGTAACCCGTAATTATGGGGAAACGGCTTCGCACAAAGTAGGAGAGTTGTTACTGCATTTAGGTGTGGCGATTTTAGCAGTAACCATTTTGGTAATGCTTGCCATGGGTTGGCGAGGCGGTTTAGTGGTTTTCTTTTCAGTGCCGTTGACATTTGCTCTGACTTTATTCAGTTATTATTTATTAGGTTATACGCTAAATCGAATCACGCTTTTTGCACTGGTATTCGTAGTGGGAATTGTGGTGGACGACAGTATCATCATCGCCGAAAATATGCACCGTCATTTTAAAATGAAGCGATTACCATTCAAACAAGCCGCAATTTATGCGATTAATGAAGTGGGGAATCCAACTATATTAGCAACATTTACAGTTATTGCAGCGATTTTACCGATGGCTTTCGTTTCCGGAATGATGGGACCTTATATGAGTCCGATGCCTATTGGTGCTTCCATTGCGATGATATTATCGTTGTTTGTAGCTTTGACTGTTACACCTTATTTGGGGTATCATTTACTTCGTGAGAAAGAAGACCAAGAGCACAAAGAAGAGCAAGGTTTGGAAACATCACGTATCTACAAAATCTACAACAAGTTAGAGCGACCGTTTTTAGAAAGTTCGAAAAAACGCATGATTATGTTGGGAATTACGGTGGTGCTTTTAGTCGGTTCGGTGTTGATGTTCTTCACCAAATCAGTAGCTGTAAAAATGTTGCCATTCGATAACAAAAATGAGTTTCAAGTGGTGATTGATATGCCGGAAGGAACTACCTTAGAACGAACAGCGGTGGTAACCAAAGAAATTGCTCAATACCTGTCAACCGTTCCGGAAGTAGTGAATTACCAAAATTATATCGGTGCATCTGCTCCAATTACGTTCAACGGTTTGGTGCGTCACTACGATTTGCGTGGCGGAAGCAATATGGCCGATATACAAGTGAATTTATTACACAAAGAAGACCGCGATTTACAAAGTCATGACTTGGCTAAAATCGTCCGTCCGGAAGTGCAAAAAATTGCTAAAAAGTACGGTGCCAATGTCAAAATTATTGAAGTCCCACCCGGACCTCCGGTTTTGTCAACGTTGGTGGCTGAGATTTACGGACCCGATTATGCAGAGCAAATCAAAGTAGCCAAACAAGTAAAAGGAATTTTAGAAGCCACTCCTGATATTGTAGACATCGATTGGATGGTGGAAGATGCTCAAACAGAATACCGTTTGGAAGTAGACAAAGAAAAAGCCATGCTGAATGGAATTGCACCGCAACAAATTGTGGGTAATCTAACCTATTTAGTTCGCGAAATGCCAATAACAAATTTGTACGACGAGCGTTCCAATAATCCGGTGGGTATCGTATTGGCTTTAGACGATCAGGACAAAACATCGTTGCAAGACATTCAAAACTTAAAAATCAGAGGTTCGCAAGGCAATGTGGTTCCGGTGAGTGATTTAGTAAAAGTCAACGAAACCGAATTGCAAAAAACCATTTACAGAAAAGACCAAAAAAGAGTGGTTTATGTAACTGCTGACATGGCGGGCGATTTGGAAAGTCCAGTATACGCCATTTTGGGAATGAATGAGCAATTGCAAAAAATGGAACTCCCAAAAGGCTATTCAGTGAATGAATTGTATATGGAACAACCGTCTGATGAAAGTAATTTTACAGTAAAATGGGACGGAGAATGGCAAATTACCTTGGAAGTCTTTCGCGATTTAGGAGTAGCCTTTTTAGTAGTAATTTTGGTTATTTATATGTTGATTGTGGGTTGGTTCCAAAACTTTAAAACACCAATTGTGATGATGTTGGCCATTCCACTATCGTTAGTCGGAATTGTATTGGGTCACTGGTTGTTTGGAGCATTCTTTACTGCAACTTCGTTTATCGGAATGATTGCTTTAGCAGGAGTAATGGTTCGAAATTCAGTTTTGTTAATCGACTTTATAGAAATTCGATTGAATGACGGAATTGAACTCAAACAAGCCATTATTGAAGCAGGAGCGGTGCGAACCACCCCGATTTTACTAACTACGGGAGCCGTTGTTATTGGAGCTTCGATTATTTTATTTGACCCGATTTTCCAAGGATTAGCAATCTCGTTAGTAGCCGGAGCAATTGTGTCTACGCTATTAACCTTAATTGTCGTACCGTTGATTTATTACATCACCGAACGCAAGAAATGGGAGAAGAAAAGTGAATAGTGATTAGTCCGCAGTGATTAGTCCTTAGTGAATAGTCCCTTAGTCCTTAGTGAATAGTAATTAGTGAAAAGCATCAAAGCCTTAGAACCTTAGAACCTTAGAACCTTAAAAAAATGAAACTAGTAGTATTAACCGCTGTTATTTCTTTTAAAAAAGAAATCCAGCACATGCTCAAACAAGCAGGAATAAAAACCTATTCCTACCGTGACGTAACCGGTTTTAAAGACCTTAGTGAAGAAGCTTTAGCGTCGAACTGGTTTGGAAGTGAAATGCACGAAAATGAATCCATTGCATTTTACGTAGTTGTACCCAAAGAAAACATGGACCAATTGATGCTTTTAATCACAGCATTCAATGAACAATTGGAGACACGTTCAAAAGTTCATTTAGCATCTTTATCAATCGAAAATTATTTATAAAAGGTACGAAGGTTTTAATACACAGAAGCTGCGATAAGTTGTAGACTTTAAACCTTAGCACCTTAGAACCTTAGCACCTTAAAAAAATGAAAAACAGAATCGTACGCGGCATCGCAGGAACATTTATCCTTGTAAGTATATTATTAGCCATTTATGTCAACATCAATTGGTTATGGTTTACCGCTTTTGTGGGAGCCAATTTATTACAATCCTCACTCACCAAATGGTGTTTGATGGATGATATTTTAACAAAAGTCTTTAAGGTAAAAGACTAAGTACCTGCAGTCTTTTATCCAATGTAACCCTATGTGAAAACGTAGGGTTTTTTTTGTGCAAAAGAGGTTTACACTCAATAATCTTATGTACTTTTGAATGTGTTTTAAAACATACTAAATAATTATCTTTAATGGAAAACAGAACCTACACCACCATCTACCGAATCATGCATTGGGCCATCGCAATTTGTATGTTATTATTGTTGCTTACTATTTTTTTGCGACTCACGTGGATGAATAAAAACAATGTTTCTGACATTATTCAAGATTTTCTAGCAACCACCAATGTGTCGTTATCGGAGGATGAGACCATTCTGCTGGCAAAAAAAATACGTAAACCTATGTGGGATTGGCATATTTATTTGGGTTATGTATTGGTTGGATTGTACAGTATTCGTATGTTGTTACCGTTCTTTGGTCACATGAAGTTTTCCAATCCGTTTACAAAGGAATTGTCAGGAAAAACGAAGTTTCAATACACTTTATACATCATTTTTTATGCGTGTGTTGCAGTTTCTTTAGCTACCGGTCTAATTATCGAACTCGGACCTAAAACACTCAAAAAATCAATGGAAGCCATTCACGAATTGTCAATTTATTATCTTTTAGGATTCATTGTTTTGCATATTGGTGGTGTTTTATATGCGGAGTTTACTACTAATAAAGGGATTGTTTCTAAAATAGTGAGCGGGGATAAAAAGCAATTGTAATTTTTAGGATAAATAGTATGCTAACAGTTGCAAAATACACCATTATTTTATTTGGACTATTCTTTATATTGGTTGGACTATTGATGTTTTTTGCTCCCGAAAAGGCTAGAACAATTCTCAGAAAGGCAGGCAGCACGAATTTCATTAATTATACCGAAATTACACTTCGAATCTTTCCGGCAGTAGCAATGATAGTGTATGCCGACAATTCAAAACTTCCGCTACTATTTACCGTTTTCGGCGGATTTATGTTGGCGACTTCAATAGTTTTGTATTTTGTCCCCAGAACTTGGCACCACAATTACTCGCTCAAATGTGCTGATTTCCTCAAGCCCATCTACTTTCAAATGATTGCTCCGTTTTCGGTTGGAATTGGTTGTGGGATTATTTATTGTGTGATGTAAAAGTTTGCAGGTAGTAATCAACAGTTGCCCATCTCTAAGCTTTTTCAAATTGCCTATTTTAACTTGGAATCACTTCTGCCAGCAGTTCTTTTCCCTCAAAATCGTAATAGGTACATGTCATTTTGTCCATACAAACCACCCACTTTTCAACCCCCGACTTCGCACAATCGCTACAAAAAGCAGGATAGTTGGTCTGACCTAATTGATGGGCTTTTAAATCCTTTTTGAAGTCTTCAACATTCGCTTTAATTGCAATATTTAAGGAGTCATATTTTGCGGAAGTCGACAATTTATAATGGTCAGTTCCATAATAATCAGTATGTCCGTCTGTCACAAAAGTATTGTAAGAGCGAACACCCAGTTGTTTTATTTCATTAATATAAGCAGGGAAATCAGCTCCTGATTGGACTTTTGCATGTGCTGATTTTAGTTGTTCAAGTGTAAACATGTTTATGAAATTGGTTAATTTCACTTTCAAATATACTACTTCGGCATAAACAGTAAAAAAGAATTTCAATACAGTTATCTTTTCCCTGATAAATATCATTTTCCCTTCACCAATCTATTCCTACCTTCGACTGCATAAATTGTAAAAATATGTTTTCAGATATCGAAATTGCCCAGTCCACCCAAATCCGACACATCAAAGAAATTGCCGCCAAGCTAAACATTCCCAACGATGATTTGGAATACTATGGGAAATACAAAGCAAAATTGCCCTTGTCATTAATCAATCATGACAAAATTAAAAAAAGTAAATTAATTTTAGTCACCGCTATTACACCCACTCCTGCCGGAGAAGGCAAAACCACTGTAACCGTTGGGTTAACAGACGGTATGAATGCTATTGGAAAAAAAACGATGGCGGTGTTACGCGAACCATCACTCGGACCCGTTTTTGGAATGAAAGGGGGAGCCGCTGGTGGTGGTTATTCGCAAGTGATTCCCATGGAAGACATTAATTTGCATTTTACGGGCGACTTTTCCGCCATCGAAAAAGCGAATAATTTATTGGCTGCTTTGATTGACAACAACCTACAAAGTAAAACACGAAATTTAAATATCGATCCTCGAACCATCGTTTGGAAACGTGTGATGGATATGAACGATCGTGCGTTGCGAAATATTATTGTAGGTTTAGGAGGAACCGCCAACGGTATTCCACGGCAAGATGGATTTAATATTACACCCGCTTCAGAAATTATGGCCATTCTTTGTATGGCGGACGATTTACAAGATTTAAAAGAACGACTGGGAAATATTTACATTGGTTCCACTTTCCAAGGCGAACCGGTTTTTGCCCGTGATTTAAAAGCAACAGATGCATTGACCGTTTTATTAAAAGAAGCCGTTAAACCCAATTTAGTGCAAACATTGGAAGGAAATCCTGCGATTCTGCACGGCGGACCTTTTGCCAGTATTGCTCAAGGTACCAACTCGATTATTGCCACTCGAATGGGACTTTCTCTTAGCGATTATGTCATCACAGAAGCAGGTTTTGGAGCCGATTTAGGTGCCGAAAAGTTCTTCGACATCAAATGTGCGGTTTCAGGTTTGCAAACGGACGCTGTGGTTTTGGTAGTCACCATTCGTGCGTTGCGTCACCATGGTGGAGCTGTAAAAGCCGACTATGGAACGCCATCCGTTGAAAAAGTAAAAGCCGGATTACCTAACTTGGCGAAGCATATTGAAAACATGAAATTATTCGGACTCAATCCGTTAATAGCAATCAATTACTTTCCAAATGATTCACAAGAGGAAATAGAGTTGATCGAAGATTTATGTGAAGTATATGGTACAAAAGCAATTGTAGCGAAAGGTTTTTCCGAAGGAGGTGAAGGAATGATTGACTTAGCAACAAATTTAATGAAGCACCTCGAATCCTATCCTGCCGCATTTAAACCTTTATATGCGTTCAATCAAACACCCGAAGAAAAAATACATACCATTGCAACACAAATCTACGGAGCAGTAGGCGTGGAGTATTCAGTCAAAGCTAAATCACAATTGCAACAAATTAAAGATTTTGGCTTTGCCAATTTCCCTATTTGTATGGCAAAAACACCTAAAAGTTTCTCCGACGATGAGTCCAAACGCGGTCGTCCGGAAGCATTTACGGTCAAAGTACGTGAGTTTGAAATGGCATCGGGTGCCGGTTTTATCATTCCCATCTTAGGAGAAATGATGCGAATGCCGGGTTTACCTGCAATTCCCAACGCTGAAAACATCAAAATCAATAATGAGGGAGTCATTTCAGGTTTAAGTTAATAAACGTAATTATGTAAGTGAGTCGCTTTTCAATAGTATACCTTCGGAGAACAATTGTCACACTATGAAAAAGTTAGGTTTTTTGTTTCTTTTATTGATCGCAACACATTGCATAATAGCACAAGGATTCTTTGATGGAAATGATATTATCTCTAAATCGTATGCACAACGGTGGGAATTAGATTCAATTTATAAAAAAGGAACCTTTCGGTTGGTTTCTTATCGGTCAATTTACGTAACGCCGGCCCGATGGTCAAGTAGTCCCAACGAAAAACCACAGAGCGAAAATCCCAATAATTCAGCGACAAAATCATTGGATTATGATATAGTGGAAGTAAAATTTCAAATCAGTTTAAAAACCAAAGTATTACAATCTATTTTTTTTGGCAAAGGTGATTTGTGGGTGGGATATACGCAAGTTGCTCATTGGCAATTGTATAATGACCCACTTTCTCGACCGTTTAGAGAAATTAATTACGAACCGGAACTAATTTTTAAATATCCGTTGCACATCAAATTATTTGACGGCGAATTTAAATCCGTTGGTGTTTCGTTTACACATCAATCCAATGGTCGCGAATTGCCGTACTCCAGAAGTTGGAATCGGGTAATTTTTGATTTATCGTATGAAATTGACAGTTGGATTGTTTCTGCCAGACCTTGGATTCGCTTGAGTGATGGAAACAGAGACGATAATCCGGCCATCACAGATTATATTGGCGATGGCGAAGTGAATGTTTCGTACACCTATGATCGACATCAGTTTTATACAGTGATTACGCATCCGTTTAACCGTTGGGAAGGCGGTAGTGTACAATTGAATTATATTTTTCCTATCAAAGGTCATTTACGCGGACATATGCAAGCCTTTACGGGTTATGGTGAAACTTTGATCGATTATAACCACAACCAAACAACCATCGGTATTGGTGTCTCTTTTGCTAACTGGTAAAGCACTTACTACGAAATCGATTTTGTTAACAAGTAATTGATTTCAATCCCATTTTTTGTACTTTTAAGCATGAAAACCTGATTTTTATCAGACTTTACGTTTATCGTTCAACCTAACTTTGTTGCATAATTAAAAAGACTATCCCATGAATTTATCTCACATCGAACATTTAGGAATCGCCGTTAAAAGCCTTGAAGAGGCTATCCCTTTTTGGGAAAACATGCTGGGTTTGAAATGTTACACTATCGAAGAAGTAAAGGAGCAAAAAGTACGTACCGCTTTTTTTCAAATTGGTCAATCAAAAATTGAATTGTTAGAATCCACTGATCCCGATGGACCGATTGGTAAATTTATTGAGAAAAAAGGAGAAGGCATTCATCATTTAGCCATAGCAGTAAAAGACATACAAAGCAATCTTGATGAATTGGAGGCCAAAGGTGTCCAATTGATAGACAAAACACCAAGAAAAGGGGCAGAGGGTTTGGATATTGCTTTCTTGCATCCCAAATCTACCCATGGAGTTTTACTCGAACTATGCGAAAATAACAATTTGTAAATCATTTCCTTATGGAAAATATATCAAAAATTGAAGAGTTACTAAATAAACGGACCGAAGCCAAATTAGGCGGCGGTCAAAAACGCATTGATACCCAACATGCCAAAGGGAAACTCACGGCACGCGAACGGATTGAATTACTGCTTGACGAAAACAGCTTTGAAGAGTTTGATATGTTTGTCACCCATCGATGCACCAACTTTGGTTTGGAAGATCAAAAATATTTGTCGGATGGCGTTGTAACCGGTTTCGGAACCATTGATTCCCGATTGGTGTATGTCTTCTCGCAAGATTTTACGGTTTTTGGAGGATCATTATCTGAAACATTTGCCAATAAAATATGCAAAGTCATGGATATGGCTTTAAAAATGGGAGCTCCCATTATCGGTATCAATGATAGTGGAGGTGCCCGAATTCAGGAAGGCGTAACCAGTTTAGCCGGCTATGCCGAAGTGTTTCAACGTAACATTATGGCGTCCGGTGTGATACCACAAATTTCTGCCGTATTCGGACCCTGTGCCGGAGGTGCAGTTTACTCGCCGGCGTTGACCGATTTTATAATGATGACCAAAGAAAACAGTTACATGTTTGTTACCGGTCCGAAAGTCGTAAAAACGGTTACAGGCGAGGTAGTGACCGATGCAGAATTGGGCGGAGCAATGGTACACGGCACAAAATCGGGTGTGACTCATTTTGTGGCTGAAGATGAACAAGAAGGTTTGTTGTTAATTCGTAAACTCTTGAGCTACTTACCTCAAAACAATCTAGAAGATCCACCATTATCGGTATGTACCGATCCCATTGACAGAATGGATGACGATTTGAACACCATCATCCCTGATAATCCAAACAAACCCTATGACGTCAAAGATGTGATTCATTCCATTGCAGATGAAGGGGAGTTTTTTGAGGTTCACCGTCATTATGCTCCGAATATAGTAGTGGGATATGCCAAATTCAACGGTATGCCTGTGGGAATTGTAGCCAATCAACCAAGCTATTTGGCTGGAGTTTTGGATATTAATGCTTCCAGAAAAGCGGCTCGTTTTGTTCGTTTTTGTGACGCATTCAACATCCCGATTGTTACCTTAGTGGACGTACCCGGATTTTTACCCGGTACTACACAAGAATACGGAGGAATCATCATACATGGAGCAAAACTATTATATGCCTACGGTGAAGCAACGGTGCCGAAAGTGACCATTATTCTGCGAAAAGCCTACGGTGGTGCGTATGATGTCATGAGTTCCAAACATTTACGCGGAGATATTAATTACGCCTGGCCAAATGCTGAAATTGCAGTGATGGGTCCCAAAGGAGCCATTGAAATTTTGTACCAAAAAGAGTACATGCAAATTGAAGATCCCGAAGCAAGAGCAAAATTCATCGCTGAGAAAGAAGTGGAATACAAAGAGAAATTTGCCAATCCGTACAATGCTGCCAGTTATGGCTACATTGATGATGTCATTGAGCCACGTAATACGCGTTTCCGAATTATTCGTGCTCTACAATCTTTAGCTACCAAAAAAGTAGTAAATCCGCCTAAAAAGCATTCTAATCTCCCCTTGTAAGATGAATATAGTAATGCTCGTGCAACAACCGGTCAAACATGCAGCAGCAGCTGAATTTGCAAAATTAGATCCCTATGGTATCGGAATGACATTGGTAGCAATGACAGTAGTGTTTCTTTCATTGATTATTCTATACATTACCTTTAAGAACATTGCCAAGATTTTTGCCTATGATTTTAAAGCAAAACCCAAAGGTGCTGCATCGGGTGTAGAACCAATCAATAAAAAGAATGAAGAAACCCTAGAATTAGGTGCTGCAATTGCAATGGCTTTGCATTTGTATCAAAATGAATTACATGATCACGAGAACACTATGCTGACTATTAAAAAAGTGAGCGGTAATTATTCCCCATGGAGTTCAAAAATTTACGGAATGCGAAAAGAACTAAAATAACAATTTATGAAACGATATAAATTTAAAATAAACGGAAACAATTATGATGTCCGAATTGACAGCATCGAAGAAAACCAAGCTGTTTTGGAAGTAAACGGTGTCTCTTTTGAAGTAGAACTTGAAAAGAAATCATCGGTTGCTAAAACGCCAAAATTAGTGCGTTCCGTAGCAGTTCCTTCAACAGATTCTTCCCAAGCTGTTGCAAAAACAAGTAGTCCATCCGCTCCTAAAGGCGGAGGAACAATTAAATCTCCGCTTCCGGGTGTGATTTTAAAAGTGCATGTAAAAGTAGGGGATACCGTTAGTCTCTCTCAGGAATTAATTACATTGGAAGCCATGAAAATGGAAAACTCAATTCAGGCAGACAAAGCAGGTGTAGTGCAAGCTATCCACTTTAACAACGGTGACTCAGTAATGGAGGGAGATGTTTTACTAACTATAGGATCATAAATCATGGATAATTTCTGGAGTTTTTTAGCCGAGCATTTGCACCAGTTTTTTACGTACACTGCTTTTGCCAATTTTACCATTGGTCATGCTGTGATGATTATAGTGGGTTTGATTTTTATTTTTTTGGCTATTTTTAAAGAATACGAACCCATGCTGTTAGTACCCATCGGATTTGGTATTTTAATTGGCAACGTACCTTTTTATCCAGGTTTGCAAATAGGAATCTATGAAGAGGGCAGTGTGTTAAATTACCTCTATTTTGGGGTAATGAAAGGCATTTATCCACCCTTGATATTCTTAGGTATTGGAGCGATGACTGACTTCTCTGCTTTGATTTCCAATCCGAAGTTGATGCTTATTGGTGCTGCTGCTCAAATTGGTATTTTTGGTGCCTACATGGCTTCATTGGCCTTAGGATTTTTACCGGAGCAAGCAGGAGCAATTGGAATCATTGGAGGTGCTGATGGGCCGACAGCTATTTTTTTGGCCTCAAAATTAGCACCCGATTTATTGGGAGCAATTGCAATTTCTGCGTATTCTTACATGGCACTTGTCCCCGTAATACAGCCACCTATCATGCGATTGTTAACAACAGATAAAGAACGACTAATCCGTATGAAACCTCCCAGAGTTGTTTCAAGAAACGAAAAAATTATGTTCCCAATATTTGGATTGTTGCTAACAACCTTCATTGTACCCAGTGGTTTACCATTATTAGGAATGCTGTTCTTTGGAAATTTATTAAAAGAGAGTGGTGTAACCAAACGATTAGCAGACACGGCGAAAGGTTCGCTCATTGATATTGTTACAATTTTAATCGGTTTAACCGTCGGTGCCTCTACACAAGCTACTACCTTCTTAACAGGAAAATCAGTTGGAATATTTGCGATTGGTGCTATTTCCTTTATCATTGCCACTTTTGGTGGCGTTTTATTCTGTAAAATTATAAATCTATTTTTAAAAGAAGGGAATAAAATCAATCCATTGATAGGTAATGCCGGTGTCTCTGCAGTACCGGACAGTGCACGAGTCTCGCAAGTAATAGGCTTGGAATACGATAAAACCAATCACTTACTAATGCATGCCATGGGACCAAACGTTGCCGGCGTGATTGGTAGTGCCATTGCAGCAGGGGTATTGTTAAGCTTTTTAGGTTAAGAGCTTTTTGGTATAGGCAGGTTGAATTCATTGAGGTAACCGTCCAATAATTCGCCTTCCTTGAAGACTTTTTTAAACAATATTTCTTCCGTTCCGTAATGAATGTGAAGTTCTACAAAAAAAGTATTTAAACTGTACAGTTTTTTAATAACAGGCTTTTCACGGCGTTCGGCCACTACCGTTCCTTTATTAAAAAGAATCTCGTATTGCTCGCTTTCAGATAACGCTAAGTAGTGCATGAGTTTCAAACGGACCTACAGTTTAAATTAAAACATTTCAAATATACAATTTTACCAATTGTATTTGAATGCGGAATGTCAAGATAAAAAAAGGTGAACTTTAAATTAAAGTTCACCTTTTTTGTTGTCAAAATAGTACTGTTCAAATTAGAACATTAGCTACACTCTAATCTCTTCGCTTGTCAATCTGAACTTGTTTCAGCATCTATATAATCTGAAACAAGTTCAGATTGACAGTGCAATAATTGACAATGCAATAAGAAGGAAATAAATTAACTCCTTAAAAAAGCAATTTAGACAAGATGTTGTTTGGATTATTAGTTTTAGGAATCAAAGAAGTCAATGTTTTTAACTGATCAGCACTAACCAATTTCTTCATTTTATCAGGAAATGCGTTACGGATCGTAGTCATTTTTGAATCATACCCTTTTTTATCGGTTGCAGCGGTTGGTAAAACGGCTTTCTTTTGATTTAATAGATCGTTTACCACTGACGTAACCGCAGGTTTTTGAGCTTCGGTTAATTTTAATTTCGGACCTAAATAATCCATTACCTGTGTACTGACAGCAGACACATCAAAAGCATTAGATGCAGCTTTTGTAGCATCTTTGGTGGTTGCATCGGCAGATTTCTTCAACTTATCCATTGAAACCTGAGCATTCATTGCAGTAGTTAAACAAAAAGTTGCTACTACCAAGGCGAAAGTTAATTTCATACTTTTAAATACAATTAGTTATACAATTTATTTATTTTAACACAATTTGATTCAAATATATACTTTTTTTGTAATAATTTAAAAATTATAATCACCTTTTCATTAGATTATTCCAAATTTTTAATAGCTTTTTTCAACTCTTTGTTTGCTTTGACATTGTTAGTTTTATTGGCAGCATACGTAACAAATTTCTTAATGGCTTCTTCCTCACTTTGCTGGTCAGTTTTGCCGGAATTTTTATTTTGAATTGCCGTTTCACAAACTGCGGCAAAGTAAACGCCCATTAAATCTAAATCACCTCCGGTTAAACTCGTAACAGTTTCGCCGATTGTAAATGTATAATCCGGTGTTCCTTCCATCCATTTTAAAAGGAATTGCATGGCATTAATTCGGTCTAAATTGTCTTTTACAATAGGATTGCTTAAGATAAATTTACTCACTTCAAGCACTTGATCTTCTCTGTTGGTATAATCCTCCTTGCTCAGAAAAACTTCATTGGGTAGGTCTTTATAAATTTGTGCGAATGCTGTTGAGGCAGTTAATAAAATGAATAACACAAAAATTTTTTTCATGGTTTAAGGGTTTAAAAGTTGGTTAAAACGGTTTACGATTGTTTATTGGTCTCAAATATAGTTTAAAACTATGCTCTTTTAGTGCATTTCCCTTTCAGGTTCTAAAAATTTTAAACACAAATTACGCAAATTTTCACAAATTAATTCGTGCTAATTTGTGTAATTCGTGTCAAAAAATGAGTGTTACAACCGTGCAGACTTTTAGTCTGCCAACCAAAACTTTGGACTTCTAGTTCAAAGTGGTTTATTTCTGAAAAGGTAAATCACAAGTTAAGGTCTTTTCTCCACCAATTTCAATTACAGAATTACCCATAATAGTAATGGTTGATTTAATAAAATCAGCAGCATCGGCTTTGTAAATGTTGTCCACGTATTTCTGCGGATTTCTGTCAATGTACGGAAACCAAGTACTGTGAATCTGAATCATAATTCGATGCCCTTTTTTAAAGGTATGCAACACATCCTGCAATGGAAATTCTACTTTGGTTACTTCATTGGGCACAAAAGGTTGCGGTTTGTCAAAGCCGTTTCTAAATCGACCTCTGAACGTTTCATGTCGAACCAATTGTTGGTAACCACCCATGATAATATTATTCGGATTATGGTCGTAATTTGGATGATCTTGTGGGTACACATCAATTAATTTTACAATAAAATCAGCATCAGTGCCGGTCATGGCCACTTGTAAACGAGCCATAATTTCTCCCGACAAAACCATATCTTCGGTCAATGGTTCGCTTTCAAAAGTCAACACATCGGGTCTTTTGGAAGCTTCCCTTTGGTCGTCACTCATAAAACGACGAGGTGTAAAGGTCAGCCCTTCTGTTTGCGAAGTATACGGCACAGGCTTCATTGGGTCGCTGGTGTATTGGAAAGAATTTTTTTCAGCGGCAGGTTTGTTAATGCTTAAAACGCCATTGGCATTGAAATGTAATTTATAGGAGGGAAGTCCCTTTGGCGGCCAATTCTCGAAGGTTTTCCATTGTTTATTTCCGGTATCAAAAATATAGGCTTCCGGTAGCGGTTGGTTTGCTTGGTCTTTTAAATGTTTTCCAAAGAAGTTGCGTTCGATTTCCTTCTGGTAAAAAGTTGAAATACTATCCCCAAAATAAACATGATTGTGGGTTGATTTTCCTCGTTCACGAGCCCAATCACCATGGCCCCAAGGACCCATTACCAGCGAATTGGTTGTAGTGGGATTGCTTCGTTCGATACTTTTGTAAATATTGAGCGGACCATATAAATCTTCTGCGTCAAACCAACCGCCAACGGTCATGACAGCAGGCTTTACGTTTCGCAAATGCGGTAAAATATTGCGGACTTGCCAAAAGGAATCATAATTGGGATGATCGATGATTTGATTCCAAAAGAAATTATCATAATGGTATTTCTCAGTAAAATTCTTCAGCGGACCCGTCTTTAAATGGAAGTCATACCCATCGGCGATTTTCTGATTTCTGAAACGAGCAGCTTCTGTAGTGTACCAGTTTTCTTTGGTTTGAGTATTTTTTTGGTACCCAAAAACTGCAAAAGCAGCGGTATAACTTTGTAAAAATGCTCCCATATGATGGAAATCGTCAAAGAAGAAATCTGCTATTGGTGCTTGTGGTGATACTGCTTTTAACGCCGGATGTGCATCGGGTAAAGCAGCAGCTGCATAAAATCCGGGATAAGATATTCCAAACATACCCACGCGACCGTTATTGGGTTTTACATTTTTCAGCAACCATTCAATGGTATCCCAAGCATCGGAGCTTTCATCAATACTTTTTTTGTTTTTTGGGTTGTTTCCGGGGATATTTGGAGGTGTATTGTCAAAAACACCTTCACTCATGTAACGACCGCGGACGTCTTGGTACACCAAAATATACCCTTCCTGAATCAAATAGGGAGAAGGAATTCGTACTTTGTAATTGTCGTTTCCCGACGCATTGTAACAGGTTCTATTTAATAAAAACGGGTACTTTTTGGAAATGTCTTTGGGTGTGTAAACAATGGTGTATAATTTGATTCCGTCACGCATCGCGATTAAATGCTCCGATTTGGAATAATTCGTTCGCATGTACAACGAATCCGTTTTTGGTGTTTGTCCAAATGTCAAAAAGGACATACTTAAAAAAGCAAAGGAGAGTAGGAGTTGTTTTTTCATAAAATTTATTGGTCTCAAATATAGTTTAAAATGATGCCCTTTTAGTGTATTTACCTTTCAGGCTCTATAAATTTTCAACACGAATTACACAAATTTTCCCCAATTGATTCGTGTTAATTTGTGCAATTTGTGTCAAAAAACGATTGTTGCAACCGTGCAGAATTTTAGTCTGCCAACCAAAACTGTGGACTTGTAGTCCCAAGTGGTTTAATTGAAATCAAATATACTAAACTTTTTGGTTTGACTACGTTTTGACTAATGCAACAAATGGGTCGTCAAAAATTCATTATTTCAGGTAGTAATTGTTCAAAAATAGTGAATAATAAAGCAATGCTTTGTGCCACATACCCTTTACTTTTTCTATATTTGGCAACGAACCTATTCGCTTTTTAAGCAACGTATAAGCAGGTTTAAATTATTAAAATTCAGACTATTAACATAAAGTTTTCTTATGAGTACTATATTGCCCGATCTGTTTAAACACACATATACAATCAATAAAAAATACAAACAATCCGTTGCTTACTTCAGTATGGAGTTTGCCATTGATCAAAGTTTTAAAATTTACTCCGGAGGATTAGGCTTTTTAGCCGGTTCACACATGCGAAGTGCCTATGATTTAAGGCAAAATATTGTGGGAATTGGAGTGTTGTGGAAACAAGGATACTACGACCAATTACGAAAAGAAGACCGATTGATGGGCGTGATGTTCCAAGAAAAAATATTCCATTTCCTAGAAGATACCGGTATTAAATTTACTATAGAAATAAACCATCATCCTGTTTGGATCAAGGCCTTGTTTTTAAATCCGGAAACATTTGGCACCGCTCCCATGTTTTTTCTTTCCACCGATTTACCGGAAAATGATTATCTGGCACAATCAACTACATTTCGATTGTATGATTCCGACCCGAATGCGAAAGTAGCCCAATGCATGGTGTTGGGAGTGGGAGGAGCTAAATTATTAGACGTCTTGAATTACAACCCCGATCGTTATCATTTTAATGAAGCCCATGCTTTATCGGGTGCATTTTATTTGTACAAGAAATTCGGTCACAATTTAGAGGCACTGAAAAAGAAATTGGTTTTTACCACACATACACCTGAAGAAGCTGGTAACGAAAAACACGACATCCATTTCTTGAACAACTTGAGTTTCTTTTGTGGTTTGTCATTGGAGGAAGTGCGAGCCATTTCAGGTATTCACGACCAAACGTTCAACCATACTTTGGTTGGTTTACGTTTTAGCGAAAAAGCAAACGGCGTTTCTAAATTGCACGGCGAAGTGTCCCGACAAATGTGGGAAGGCTTTGAAGGTGTTTGTCCCATTACCCATATTACCAACGCACAGAATAAAAAATTCTGGGCTGATCCATTTTTAGAAGAATACAGAGTAGCCAAGAATCCGGAAGGTATTTTGAAACGCAAAGCTCGTTTGAAACACAAACTATTTGATGTAGTGGCCGATCAAACAGGAAAGTTGTTTAAAGATGAAGTGCTTACCATCGTTTGGGCAAGAAGGTTTGCCGAATACAAACGTCCCGATTTGATTACACGAGATTTGGAGCGTTTTAAACGAATGATGGAGAATACGGAAACTCCTGTACAAATTATATTTGCCGGAAAACCTTACCCAATGGATTATGGAGCCATTAATACCTTCAATTCATTGGCTTATTTGAGTCGTTCCTTTGACAATATGGCGGTATTAACAGGCTATGAATTAAAGTTATCGCGACAATTAAAAGAAGGTTCTGATGTTTGGTTGAATACCCCACGAGTCACCCGTGAAGCATCGGGGACCAGTGGCATGTCGGCTGCCATGAACGGTTCCATCAACGTATCAACCAATGATGGTTGGATTTGTGAATTCTACGACAATGGCGTGAACTCTTTTGTTTTACCTACAGTCGACCATCATTTACCCACGTACGAGCAAGATGCACAAGATTTAAATAATTTGATGGATTTGTTGGAAAACGAAATCATTCCGATGTATTATACCAATCGCAAAAAATGGAATAAAATTCAGTTGGCCAGCATGAATACCGTGGTTCCGTTCTTTGATTCTGATCGAATGGCTGATGAATATTACCAAAAAATGTATAGCTAAATGCAATTGAAATCGGAACCAATCATACAAACACAAATTTACTCGTCACCTGTTGGCGAGTTACTTTTGGGTGATTATAACAATCAATTGTGTTTGTGCGACTGGCGTTACCGAAAAATGCGGACCGAAGTTGACACCCGAATTCAAAAGGGATTGAACGCCGTTTTTGAAGAAGCTGATACGCCGTTATTAGTTGAAACCCAAAAGCAATTGGAGGCCTATTTTTCTAAAAAACTGACGGTCTTCGATCTGCCGCTTCTATTGGTGGGAACCGAGTTCCAACAATCGGTTTGGAATGCCTTGTTGCAAATTCCTTACGGCAAGACACAAACCTATCTTGGCTTATCCAAACAATTAAACAATCCCAAAGCAATACGAGCGGTGGCAGCCGCCAATGGAGCAAACGCTCTTTCTATTATTGTGCCTTGCCACCGAATTATCGGAAGTAATCAGGAATTAATTGGTTATGCCGGAGGATTAACCGCTAAAAAGAAATTATTGGTGTTGGAGCAGGAGAGTCAGTTGGAGTTGTTTTGAAAGGCGTGATAAGTAGGCTTATTTAATCAAGAAATTGGAAATTTTACTTATATTTAGCAAAAACGTTAGAAATATTTTTTATGAATAAAAGCTTTTTAGTACTAATTACAATACTTGTTTTAATTTGTTGCACTTCAACAAAAGTAACACCGGAGCGGCGATGTGTGACTATCAGAAAGAACGATTTTAGAAGTATACGTGAAGATATCTTTAAATCGGTTGTAAAAAACGAAACAATTTTTCTAAACGAGATAAAATTTGAGTGCGTTTTTAGTGCAATGTACCTTCAGAAAGGCATGTATGATAATTTTGGAAAATGGAATCGGGAAATTTACCCTGACGGAGAAATTCATCCGATTTTAGTTTGGAATAATGTAAAACTTTTTGCCAATGACACTACTGAATTTATAGTCGCAGCGAACGGATTGGAAAGCTTTGAAACAATTTATGCATCCGTTTTAGTTTTTGATAAAAACAATAAAGATCTACTAGCTGCAAACTCTGTATACAAAGCCAAACTCATTAAGTATTTTTCGACAATGATAAAATCGAATGACGACAAAAATGAAGACTTTTATGAAATCTATCATAAAATGGTTTATCCAAAGTGATGGTAATTAATAAAAAGTTAGAAGCAAAATAATCACTCCGCAAATCGAAGTCTACTTTCAAAAATTAGCACTGAGCTACAAGGACGACTGCAGCGAGCGAGAGCACAGTTGTGAAATGAAGAGATCGGGGAGCTGGAAAGAACTGAACTAATCATTAAATTTATAATTTTATAGTCTATATTTGAATTACATGAAAGCACTATTTACTTTTTTAGTTCTCTTAAGTAGTACTATTGGCTACTGCCAAATAGGCGAATTAAAGGGTCGTGTAATGGAGGATAACTAATGATTTCCGGGACTCTCAGTTGTTCTAATCAGAGATAGTATAACACTCCAAAAAACACAAACAGACATCGACGGAAATTTTAAGTTTGAAAATATTCCTTTCGGAACGGACGCTTTGTGGGTACGAGCGAGACGCTCGCACTAGCGGGTGGTTTGGGGCTTAGCTACGTAAAAGATATTGTAACACTTCATAAGGGCAGTATTGAACTTATTGAAGAAGTAAAGCAAGGAACGTGTTTCTTAATTAAATTACCGCTGCAATGGAAAGCATAACAATTTTATATGTTGAAGACGAACTTTCTTTAGGAAAAATCACAAATGACACACTTAAAAAAAATGGTTTTAATGTAATTTGGGCAAAGGATGGCAAGGAGGCACTCGAAATAATTTTAAAAAGTAAAATTGATATAGCGGTTATAGATATAATGATGCCAAAGCTTGACGGATTTAACTTAGTTATTGAAATAAGAAAGACAAACAATTTGCTACCAATATTGTTTTTAACTGCTCGTGTATTAACAGAAGATGTAATAAAAGGATTTGAAATTGGCGGAAACGATTACATGAAAAAGCCATTTAGTATAGAAGAGTTAATAATTAGGATAAAAGAACTGGTTAAAAGAAATAAAATTTCTAACCCATTAAATACTTACCTAATTGGAAAGTATACTTTTAATTATGTTAGAATGGAAATCACGCTCCAAGATCAAAAAATAAGCTTGACCCACCGAGAAAATGAAATAATTAAACGCCTTTATCTCAAGACGAATGAAATTGTTAGTCGCACGGAAATTTTGATAGATTTATGGGGAGATGATAGCTATTATAACGGCAGAAGTCTCGATGTGTTCATAACAAAAATTCGCAAATATTTTAGCGAAGACCAATCAATTGCGATAAAGAACATTAGAGGAGTGGGCTATAAATTAATTGTTTCATAGAAACAAAAGAAATTTAACCGTTAACATTCGATAACATTAACTAGCTTTCGATAACCTTTTGGAGCAAAGTTATACTCTAAATTTGCAATGTGAATAGGTAACAAGTCGACTTGAATATTCATGATAAATAAATAATATTTTAACTTCTTAAAAAAGAACACATGAAAAAATTAATTTTATTAGTACTGTGCATTTCGGCACTACAATCATTCGGTCAATCATCAATTATTGATTTTGGCAATTCGGCCGAAAAAAATCAAGAATGGAAGTTACTTTCGGATAACATAATGGGGGGTGTTACAAAATCTAAAATTGAGTACACCAATAATTCTATTTTGCTATCCGGAAATATTTCTTTAGCTAATTATGGAGGATTTTCATCCATAAAAACCAACTATAAAAGTGTTGATTTATCTGCATATAATGGCATTAAAATTAAGTTTAAATCAACCAATCAAAAGTTTGCTTTTACGTTAGAAGATGATCAAAACTGGACACAGCCAAATTATAAACGTGAATTTTCTGCAAAAAAAGATGATACTTGGGAGAGGTAACAATTTATTTTAAAGATTTTCAAGAAATTGTTATAGGCGAACCAACAGGAAATATGATGAAATCGAAAAGTTTAAAAAATATAGTCAGAATGGGAATAATGACTTATGAAAAAAAGGAAGGCCCATTTTCTCTTGAAGTAGATTATATAGAGTTTATTAAGTAATCACCCGTGGGCGATAAATCTTTTTAAGAAAAGGGCGGATTCCTGACGATAGGTTTTCCCCTTTTATTTTGACATTATATTATATTAAAAACATAATTATTTTTAAAATCTACCAACTATTTTTCAGTACATTAACTTTATAAAAAAACTCCCGAAAATCAAAAAGCTTTCCACGAGGAATTTTCGCCAGGGTAGTTAAAATATTATCGTTCTAACCATTTTCTAAATTCCGCTGTAACTGCACTTGAAGTTATCAATCTTTTGGTACGATTTGTAACTTTAATTGACAATCGATCATTAAAATAGGGTTCTATCAGTTCTATATATTGAATGTTGATAGCTTCTCCTCTATTGATTTGAAAA
>NZ_JBILTE010000134.1:0-6926 GCF_044371705.1 Flavobacterium sp.
GTCATGCATGTATAAAACAGCATATTGTTTGTCTTTTGAATAGCCATCAGGCAGCCAAATATCAACATTTCGTGCATCCACATATGCGGATTTGAATTTTTCAATGTGATCGATTTTACCGGAAGAAACAGTAATTTCTTGTGCGTTTATGCAAACTATTTGCAACAAGAAGAGGATTGCTAACTTTTTCATGATTAGTTGATTTATCTAATTCCTTTTATCGCTTCAATGAAAAATGTCCTTTGGCTACTCGTCCGCCTTCCAATTCCAACACATACCAATAATCGCTTGAAGGCATGGGTCTTCCATTGTACTCGCCATTCCAACCGCCATTCACAGGAGTTATTTGAATCAATAGTTTCCCGTAACGGTCAAAAATATTCACTTTCGAATTTTTATAGAAAGCAGGAGTGATGCCAACAATTGTCCAAGTGTCATTGTAACTATCGCCATTGGGTGTAAAAAACTTTGGTGCACCAAGCACAGAAATCACTTGCGAAGAGTTTCCACATTCGTTTAAATCTACTACATAAACAGTGTAGATTCCCGGTTTTACATCTGTGAAAATAGGTGATTCCTGAAAAGGTCCGTTTTCAGAAACAATGCTGTACACATAATTTCCGGCACCGGAAACGATGATATTTATGGAGTTGTTATCCACTAAATCCGAAATAATAATTTCTTCAATAGTTGCCGGTTCGGAGTAAATGACTTCAATCGTTCGTGTTTTTTCACAACCAAAAATAGTAGTCACGGTTACCTCATAGGTGCCTTCTTCTGAAACCGGTAAATTCACATTGGTTGCTCCGGGAATTAGGGACTGATTTTTATACCATTGATAAGTGAAACTTTGAGAAGAACCTTGTGCGATTCCAGCATTAATAACTATTGATTGCACTCCTTCACAAATGATTGCTTCTGCATCGGGTAGTAAACTTGGCAATGGACGAACGGTAAAATTCAGAACAGTTGAATCGGAACAATTAGTATTTAATGGATTCGTAACTACTGCTGTTACATTTAGTGATTGGGTAAAAAACGGATTGGGTAGCGGACTCGGTAATGCCGTGCCGTTTTGATTGAAATAAGTTACCGTCACGCCTGTTTGTCCATTTAACAATGCCGCTTCGATAGCTGATGTATCAAAATTATATTTTCCGTCTTCAGTTCCGTCGTCGTCGCAAGCAACAGGAATCGTTACAGTATTTGCAATGGGCAATGTATCGACTCTAAAAGTAATAGTAGTTTGATCAAAACACGGTCCATCAGTAGCCTGAGTAACGTTGTTGGTCATTCGTACTGTAATTGTTTGATTAGCTGTTTGAAATGGGTTGGGAAGCGGGCTTGGCAATGGGTTTCCATTGGCATCGATATACGAAAAAGTGACACTGTTTGGATTCTGACCGTTTAACAATTGAGATTCGATGGTAGCAGTTGAAAACGCAAAACTGCCATTTTGATTGACATCACAAGCAATTAAGTCGGGGATTGCATGAGCAATAGGTAATGCTTCAACGGTTAGTTCAATGAAAGGACCCAGTCCAAAACAGGCATTGTCTAAATTACTTTCCACACGAACCCATATTTGCTGAAAATTTGGAGAACCTATATTTCGATAGGTTGTAGGATTGGTTATTTCTAATGAGTTTCCATTTGCGTCTGTTTCTGCCAAAGCATTTGCTAAAGATCTATAGTATTTTATTGTAAATGGGGTAGTGGTCGGTAAAATAGCGATAATATCTTGGGTTACACTACTGAAATCGAATTGGGAAATGCCATCACGATTGTCATTTTGAGCATCTAAAAAGTCATCGCAAACTACGAATGTTCGCAAGAAATTAGCAGGAATTTGAGTCGCCGAAACAAAAACATTCAATTGACCCGTGCGAAAGCATCCTTGAGTATTGACCACTCGAAACCAAACAGTTGTATTTCCTGTGGTGTAGGCAGTTGGGTTTTGTAGTTGAACGCTGGCATCATTAGTTTCAGCACCAATTTGCGAGGTGAAATAAGTAAATGTTTCAGCAGCTGCATTAGCAGAAATAGAGGCTTCCTTCTGACGAAGATTTACTGCGGAAATTCCATCTGTATCATCATCACATTGCACTAAATTTATAGGAGTTACAATGGTAGGAAGCGGCAATACATTTAAAACTGCTGCCGATGAAATTAAACCACAGCTATTGCCATTTCGGTTTAAAATGACTCGGTAACGAAATCCGTTCATGGCATTTGTGATGCTCGAAATTTGTAAAGAGGGTGAGCTAACACCTGCATATGTTGTATTTGCTGCTAAATCGGCCCATGTTGTCCCATCGGTACTTACTTGCCACTGGTAAAAATCGACGGTCGAGTTGACCAATGTAAAAGCTACATTTTCTAATTCACAATTCGTTTGATTGAGCGGTTGCGTGGTTATTGCAATGGGAGCAGGAATCATATAATTGTTATTTGGAATAGTATACCCCACACCACTGGTAACCATACCAAAGTTGTTGACTGTAATTGGCGTATTCCCCAATTTTCCATCGTTATCAGCGTCTAAAAATCCGGCTTCAATGACATCAAAACATAAATCGCCGTCACTGTCTAATGAAATATAATTATTGATTCCGTCCGTATTTGTATCGGTTACAGTATAATTAATTATGCCACTATTTGCAAAAGTTTCCAAAGAATTGGATAATCCATTCAAACCAAAATCAGCAGGTAATCCATCGACTACTCCATCTAAATTTGCATCCAATGCAGCGGAGCCTGATTCTGTCAAATCATAAATTCCGTCATTGTCACTATCCAAATCCAAATAATCAGGAATGCCGTCGCTATCAGTATCAATTGGTGTTAACCCGGAACCATAAACATCACTGATACCATTATTATCAACATCTGTGCTATCATAAGCAAGAAAGTTTTGTCCTTGAGCTTCCATATTGTCCGGAATACCGTCGTTATCACTGTCCACATCTAATTGGTCGGGAATGCCATCACCATCGCGATCAAAAGGTATGCAAGTGGCTAATAACTGTAAAGTTGATTTAGAAGCAGCATCTTCCAGATTGATATGAGTAATGGAAAGAAAATTGGTGAGATACGAACGCAATGAAAATGTTCCGGTACCGGCTTGCAAAGGAACACCGCTGTTCAAACGAAATCTGATTTCAAAAGAGGAGAATTCTTCGATGTTGCTTTCAAAAATCCCATCGTAATTGGTATCAATCAATAGTTGACCATCGGGGTTTAAAATTGTAATGGTTTTATTTTGTGAAACGCTTATTCGGTATTCGGTATTTGAATCGAATAAATCTGCGTTGTTTGCCGTGTCTACATACTTTAATTCAATACTGATAGGCTGATTAAAATTCAAAGCATAAGTAGTTGAATTTCCTTTTTCAGGAGCTGTTTCGGTAACAAATCGGCCGTCATTGAAGCCGTTAAATGGAATTGCGGGAGCAACACCTGTTCCTGCCGTGCTTGTAGCAGCAGAGAATGAATTACTATAATTTCCAACAGCAATCGCTCCCGAAGCAGAATTACTTAAATTAATCGTTTGATTTCCCAATGATTCGGTGCAATTGGCTATTCCGTCGTTGTCATTATCAAGGTCAACGTCGTCTGGTGTTCCATCAACGTCTAAATCGGTTGCACATTGACTTACAGGAATTTTATCAGAAATAAGATTTGTTCCACAATCAGAAATAGTAGCACTTAAATAATAATAACCGGGTTCCGTAGGAGTATAGGTTGCATTAGTAGCTCCCACAATCGCCACATCATTAAAATACCATTGATAAGTGTCAAAAGGCGAAAGAGAATTAATTCCTAAATTAATATTTGGGATACAATTTTCAGAGGTTAAGTCTAATCGATCAAATGAAATTTCAGGACGAAACGTAAAGCCCGAATAATACCCACCATAGGTCGCTGCACCACTTGAACCATAATAGGATAGGTACAACTGCTTAGTAGAAAAAACGGAAACATTACCCGATAAACCATTGATGTTATACGTTACATAATCAGGTGTTCCGATAATTGTTGACGGACCTTGAACAGCGATACCTGCAGGTAAACTATTTAGTAGATAGTTCGTTCCATTGATAATAAACTCAAGATTTGCACCCGTTTCAGTAACCAGGTTTACACCACTGTTTTCGTTAAAAGATAAGTTTCCAATTTGGTCCAAAAACGGAATATTATCAATAATTCGGGGTGTTTGACAACTTAATGGCGGAACGAAATACATTTCTTGATTCGCTTGCGATTGTCCCCCCACACCTTGATAGGCAGAAACATTTTTAGAAGTTGTAACATACAAATTATTATTTGCACTATAGAACGAACCGTCTAAAGCCAAATACTGTCCTGCCTGCAAAGTGAAATTAGGTGTGCCTGAATTTCCGTTTAAAAAAACTTCGGTGTTGTTTTCATGAGCAACTAACAGGGGTCGCTCAATCACATTTTCTCCAAAACCTTTGATGAAAATGTATTCGTTTCCGGTTCGATCTACAGGTACTATCTGATCAAAACCTAAATCAATATTATTATCGTTAGTTCCATTGGTTCCGGCAAAAGAACCACAGTTTACAGCGATAGGTTTATCTGAAGTTACAAGTGATCCAATCAAACCGTCACGATTGGCATTTGTGGGACCGGTTACGGCCATAACAAACGACTGACCTCTGTTCAGAATAATATTCGCAGGTGTACTTCCTGCACCGGCATTATTAATTAAAACAACTCCCGGTTTAATATCACTAAAGGAAATCAAAGTATTATTTTCGGTAGCCAAAACGGAAACAAATGTGTAATGGTTTTGGGTAATTGCTGAAATACCGGTATTAATAAATGCTCCTATGCGAAATTGAGTTCCTAATCCGGCTAAACCTTTGGATACTAATCCACCGCCTTGAAAATTTTGTGTAGTTGCTGTAAGTCGAGCGGCAACATACACTTGATCTTCTGCTTCTACCACAAAACCTTTGTTGTTTTGAATAGTGTTTACCGAAAACTGGTTGACCATTAAACTGGAATTGTTTCCTGCACCAATATTGTAAACAAAAGGGGTGTTTCTTGATACAGTGCCGCTAATCACAGCATTTCCAATGGCATTTATCGTGAAATTAATTGGAGTGGGACTAGGAGACGAAATATATAAATATTGATTTTGAGCGGGTTGACTGTCCGTTCCGGATAGCGGCGGTATGTAATGCGTTTTGCTGAATTGAGCGAATAGACTCGAACCCATCAAAAGGAAAAGCAGCGCAATTTTTTTCATTTTGTTTTTGAAAGGATACCAAAGATAAGAAAATTTATCTTTTTAAAGCAAAGTGACTTTTAATTGTTTGTCCGTCGTTCATTTTTAAAACAAACCAATAATCATCAGCAGGTAACGGTGAACCATTAAAGGTTCCGTCCCAAGCAGCTGCGTTGCCACTGAGTGTTTTTAGCAATTGACCAAAACGGTTAAAAATTGAAATTGTATAGTATTGATCTAGATTTTCAATCCCCCAAAAATCATTAAAGCTATCGCCATTGGGCGTAAAAAATCGTGGATAATCCAACACCAAAACGGAAGTTGTAAATCCGCCACATTGATTTAAATCGATGGCCGAAACTACATATGCTCCCGGAGATACATTTGTAAAAACGGGACTTTCCTGAAAAGTAACAGAATCAATAGAAAACTGATACGTACCGTTTCCTGAGTAAATAATCGTTATGGAATTATTTACGCCATTAAAATCATTGACCACTACGTCTATAAGCGTGAGAGGTTCTGTGGTGCTAACTGTATATTGTTGAATTGCACTGCATCCGAATGCATTGGTTACAATCACAGAATAAACTCCCGGATTGCTGACTTGAACACTTTGAGTTGTTTCTCCGGTAGTCCAAACATAGGTGTAATTGCCCGTCGGTGCAATTAAAACGGTGGAACCTCCTTCGCAAAAAGTACTGGTTTGCGGGATAAAATTCTCCGAAAAACTATTCACAATTAAAGTGACAGGTACAATGTCATAACAATTGCTACCATTATATATTTTGGCATAAATTACTTGTTGATTGGGAATTGTTGTTGTAAAAAGATTTGGTAAAGGTGTGATTCCAGTGTAATCATTTTCTAAGGTTAGGTAATAATTCACAAGCAGTCCTGCGGGAAGTCCGTTCAGAATTTGCGGAGTTACCGTTGCTAAATTAAATTGTGCGAGGCCGTCGTTTGTGCCGTCGGTATCGCAAACCTGATAAGGTGCAGGCACGTTGGCCGTTGCATTGGAAATTTCTAAATTTACACTAACAATCGAATTACATCCAAATGTATTGGTTACCACTGCATAAATAGTTGTTGCCCCGCTGTTGTAACTATTGGGATTGGAAATGCTATTCGTAAAATTTTGAGCAGCTGCAAGTGTTTCAAAATAGTTTACCACCCATTGGTTATTGTTATTGGTGATAAGTGCATCCATCGTTCGAAGATTAAATACAGCAATAGAATTTGCATCAGGGTCACATTGAACAAGTGTGGCATTGGAAGCATTGGGTGGTTGTGCATACTCAATAGTCACTGCTCCGGTTGCCACACAAGCAGAGTTATTTAAAGTTACTTCCACTCGATAATCGCCTGCGTCTGAAACAATGTAAGATGCATTCGTAGCATTGGGAATTATAACTCCGTTTTTAAACCACTGATAGCTATTGTTTCCCGATTGAAAAGCATTTAAAGTATAGGTTTCTCCGTCACAAATTGGGTTGGAAGTGGCTATTAATCGATCAGGACCTAAATCTATTTCTACTTTAAAACTTCCGCCACCCAAGAATATAGCCGAATCGTATAATTGATTTCCTTGATCGGCTATGACTAGTTTAATATGATACAAAACGCCGGGTGTAACCGTTGCTTCAGCTTTTAATATCTTGGTTTGTCT
>NZ_JBILTE010000017.1:0-23564 GCF_044371705.1 Flavobacterium sp.
ATCGATTGATTTCAAATGCGGCTGTAAATGGAGGAGAAACAGCGATTCTTACTTTTTTCCCTCATCCAAGAATGATTTTACAAGACGGTTCCGATATTAAATTATTGAACACTATTGACGAAAAATCATATCTTTTAGAAAAATGCGGAATTGACCATTTAATTATTCACCCGTTCGACCAAGAGTTTTCCAGATTAACAGCTGCAGAATTTGTAGAAGAAATTCTGGTGAATCAATTCCATTTAAAAACAATTATCATTGGGCATGACCATCGTTTTGGAAGAAATAGAACTGCTAATATTGATGACTTAATTGAATTTGGAAAACAGTTCTCCTTTAATGTAGAACAAATTTCAGCTCAAGAAATTGATCAAGTTTCTGTAAGTTCTACGAAAATAAGAAATGCACTTAATGAAGGTAATTGTCAATTAGCGAATGAGTACTTAGGTTATCCTTATCAATTGTCAGGTATTGTTGAGAAAGGAAAAAGTATTGGTCGAACAATCGATTTTCCAACAGCTAACTTAGAAATCAAAGAACCTTACAAACTAATCCCCAAAAATGGCGTTTATGTTGTTTCAGCTTTGTTAAACTATGAAACAGTTTTTGGAATGATGAATATTGGCTTTAATCCAACAGTAAACGGTGAAAAAAAATCCATAGAAATTCATTTTTTTAATTGGATAACCGATTTATACAATCAAGAAATTCAGGTAAATATTCATGAGCGAATCCGTGATGAACAAAAATTTAATTCTATTGATGAACTCAAGGTACAATTAGAAGAAGATAAAATTACCTCCCAATACGTAATTAATACTATGAAATTATGAGAAAATTGTGGCAACCTATCGATAATGCACCTTTAATCATATTCCGAATCTTTTTTGGTTTTCTATTAGCTGCGGAATCTTTTGGTGCCATATTAACCGGTTGGTTAAGAAAAATTTTAGTAGAACCAACATTCACTTTTTCACACATTGGTTTTGAATGGTTGCAACCACTTCCGGGTTACGGTATGTATGCCTATTATGTACTCATGGGCATCATGGGAATTAGTGTTATGTTAGGTTACAAATACCGCTGGACTTTAGGAATTTTTACTATTCTTTGGACGGGCATTTACCTCATGCAAAAAGAAGCCTACAATAATCATTATTATCTTTTAGTTCTTGTTTGTATCATTATGTTATTGCAACCTGCAAACAAATACGCTTCGATTGACGCAAAAAACAATCCCGCTATCAAAAGCCTAACCATGCCGCAATGGTGTTCGTGGATTATGATCTTTCAAATGATTATTGTCTATTTTTATGCAACAGTTGCTAAGTTCTATCCCGGTTGGTTAGAAGGAACATTTGCTAAAAATCTGTTTACGCCAATGACCGGATTTCCGATTATCGGTCCGGTTTTTAAAGAACATTGGTTTCATTTATTCATTACCTATTCCGGTATTTTATTTGACGGGTTGATTATTCCCGCTTTGCTCTGGCGAAAAACTCGAACCATTGCTTTAATTGCTTCCTTACTGTTTCATTTATTCAATTCAGCAACTTTAAAAATTGGCATTTTTCCTTATTTTGCCTTGAGTTTTGCAGTTTTCTTTTATGCTCCTGAAACCATTCGCAGACTTTTTTTTAAAAGCAAACCTGTTGTAGAAGAACCTGCCGATCCTTTCCAAATCAACAAAAAAATTACGGTATTTTTTATACTTTTTTTCACTTTTCAACTACTGATGCCACTTAGACATTGGTTAATCAAGGGTGATGTGTTATGGACCGAAGAAGGACACCGCCTTAGCTGGCGAATGATGCTCAGACAACGTTCCGGTTACGTAACTTTCAACATTATTGACCGTAAAACCAAAGAACAATGGAGTCATTTATTTGACGATGAAGTCACTTATAAGCAACGCGGACTTTTAACTTCCAAACCCGATGCCATGTGGCAATATGCCCAACGTTTGAAGAAGGAATACGCACAAAAAGGTAAAGATGTAAGCATATACATCGATGCATATGTTTCCGTTAACAACGGCCCCCAAAGACAATTATTAGACCCAAAAGTAGATTTTGCTGAAGCCAAATGGGATTATTTTTGGCACAACGATTGGATTTTATTGTATGATGAAAAAGGAAATTTGATTGAAAAAAAGGACTAATTGCTAATTTTACTTCAATCGATGGACTCAAAATTCTCCTATCCGGAAGTCTTAAAAAAAATGGAATACTACTGTGCCTATCAGGAGCGATGCCATTATGAAATTTATGAAAAATCAAAAGCTTTTTCGTTAACTCATCAAGAACGTGACGAACTAATGGTTTATTTAATTGACCATAATTTTTTAAACGAGGAACGTTTTGCTAAAAGTTTTGTTCGAGGCAAACACGAATATAAAAAATGGGGCAAAGTGCGATTGGCTAATGAACTTAAGAGTCGAAAAATTACTCCCACTTTAATTCAAATTGCTTTAAAAGAATTGGATGATGACAAATACTTGGACACGTTTAATTACGTAGCTGAAAAAATCTGGGAAACTACCATTGAAAAAAACTTTCTTAAAAAAAGAAAAAAATGTTGCGACTTTCTCCTGAGAAGAGGTTTTGAAAGTGATTGGGTGTACGAAAAAATAAAAGAACTAGAAAATAAAAAATAAAAAAGGAGCAATTTTACAATGCTCCTTTCTTTATTTCAAAAAAACGCTACTCAAAAATCATACTTTACTCCAAAAAGTAAGTTCCCTTTGGGCATTGGAACCAAATTTGTTTCGGTATATTCTACATTAAAAATATTATTTGCCATTACTGAAAACTCCATCGCTTTGAATTTAATTATAATATTGGCATCAACAATACCATAACTCTCGCCGGAAGTTCGCTCGACGTATCGATAGGAAATGGTTTGCGAGATATTTTTAAAAAACTGACTGTTCCATTGCCCTGTAAATTGGTGTTTGGCAGAATTAATAGAATAGCGTGAAAATGCTGCTTCAATTTCTTCGATGTCGTCTTCAATAAATGTATAGCCTACGTTGATTCTTTGTGCGAATGAAAACCAAGTATATTTATAGTTGGAAGACAGTTCAAATCCTTTGGTATTTAATTCTCTAATATTATTGGCTTGGAATTTATCTGTTTCCTGTTCTTTTGTATAATCAATCAGATTTTCGGCATCTCTATTGAAAAAAGCGGCGGTAAAATCAAATTTATTTTTAGTAAATACTATTCCGATTTCCTCCGAAAGAGCTTCTTCTTGCTTTAAATTTTCATTTCCTAAAGTGGTTGGGTCGCTGTAATACAAATCGGTATACGTTGGTATTCTATAGGTCTTTCCAACATTGGCATAAGTTCTGAATTGTTTGGAAACTTGGTAACCCACATCAATTCCCGGGAAAATATTTCCATCAAAATCGCTGTAATAATTAGCCGCTAAACCGGGAGTGATATCGAATTTAGAATCAAATAATAAAAATCGGTGTTCAAAGAAAAAGGTTGTCATCAATCGGTCCCTATCACCCAAATTATTACTAGACAAATAAACTTTAGCTACATCAACCCCTAAACCGGTAGTTCCTAAAGTAGATTTTATGGCCATATTCAACTCTGCTCCTACTTTATTAGTAATATGTAAATTTCGATAAATTTCAGGATTGTTGCGAACAAAAACATATTCGTCTTGGTTTCTACGCCAATAAACTCTGGGCTTATATGTTATAGTTTTTTTAGTAAATGCAGTTTGTACTCCTATCAAACTCCCCTGTGTTTCTTCATATTGATTAATAGCAGCAGGTGTTGCGTAAAATCCGTTGGCACCAAATTTTCTTTCAGAAAAAGTGGCTAAAATATCAATAGGCATCTCACTTGATTTGATGGTGCTTTTGATAAAATAGTTTTGATTGTCATAGTCGGTATTAAAGCGATAACCTTCGGAGATGTTTCTTGAAAACTGTACGATGTGTGCCGTTTTTTCATAATCTTGTGTGAGGGTTGCCGATAAATTTAGTTGTTCATAGGATCCTGCCTGACCTTGCAACGTAAATTTATCTGCGATGACTTTTTTTGTGACAATATTGATAGCTCCTGTAAACGCATTTTGCCCAAATATTCGAGCTGCAGGTCCTTTAATAATTTCTATTCGTTCGATTACTTCAATAGGCAATGCTAAATTCATGGTATGGTGGCCTGTTTGTGCGTCTTCCACTTTAATTCCATCAATCAATAAAAGCGTTTGATCAAAACTTCCGCCACGAATATATAAATCGGCTTGCATACCGCTAGTGCCTCTTCTTCGAACGTCGACCCCTGAAACAAGCAATAATAAATCGGCTACATTGGTTACGCCACTTTGCTTGATTTGCTCCGACGTAATTAATTGAATAGTTCTTGAATTTTTTGAAAATGGAAGGTCAATTCGAGTGGACGAAACGATGACTTCACTAAGAGTATCACTTTTTATCGTTTCTTGTGCCCAAATTGAAAAAGTAGAAAATAGAAATAGGTATATAAATTTATTTAACTTCATTGTACTTAATTTTCGGCAAAAATACCGTTTTATATAGAATGACAAAGAATCCTATAAATAAATATTCCCTCCTACTGCAGCTTTTTCTTAACACCAAATTTGTTGATAAATCTTATAAGTGTATTGCCGCCAAAGCCAAATAAAGGCATAAAAAAACCCAACAAATAATGTTGGGCTTTCTAAACTTATTTGAAAAATTCTTTATTGTTTGTATTAATCAGCCAATACAATTACTTTATTGTCTTTCATTTCCAGTGTTCCTGAAGCAATTTCAAGTGTATAGTTTTGGTCGTTTACTTTGGTAAATTTACTTGCTACATCCTTACTGATTTTAAAACTTGGAGCGGCAATTTTCACTGTTCCTTGTTTTAAAATAGAAACGATAGGTGCGTGATTATTCAAAATTTGAAATGATCCGTCAACACCCGGTAAGGTAATGGAGGTAATTTCGCCCTTGAATAAAGTGGCTTCCGGTGATACTATTTCTAAAATCATATTTTTTAGGAGTTAGAAGATGGAAGATGGAAGATGGAAGATGAAAAGTTTTACTTATCGCTTCCAACTTCCAGCTTCCAGCTTAATTAAGCTTCTGCCAACATTTTTTGTCCGGCTTCAATTGCATCTTCGATAGTTCCTTTCAAGTTGAAAGCAGCTTCGGGAAGGTGATCCAATTCTCCGTCAATAATCATGTTGAAGCCTTTGATGGTATCCTTAATATCAACCAAAACACCTGGAATACCTGTAAACTGCTCCGCTACGTGGAAAGGTTGTGATAAGAAACGTTGTACACGACGAGCACGAGATACTGATAATTTATCTTCTTCAGATAACTCTTCCATACCTAAAATCGCGATGATATCTTGTAATTGTTTGTATTTCTGTAAAATCTCTTTTACTCTTTGTGCACAATCATAATGTTCGTCACCTAAAATTTGAGCAGTCAAAATTCTTGAAGTAGAATCCAATGGATCTACTGCAGGATAAATACCCAACTCAGCAATTTTACGAGACAATACGGTTGTAGCATCTAAGTGAGCAAAAGTTGTTGCTGGAGCCGGATCTGTTAAGTCATCTGCAGGAACGTAAACCGCTTGTACAGATGTAATAGAACCTTTGTTTGTTGAAGTAATACGCTCTTGCATCGCACCCATTTCAGTTGCTAATGTTGGTTGGTAACCTACCGCAGAAGGCATACGACCTAAAAGAGCCGATACCTCAGAACCTGCTTGGGTAAAACGGAAAATGTTGTCAACGAAGAAAAGTACATCTTTCCCTTGATCTGTACCTGCACCATCACGGAAATATTCTGCAATAGAAAGTCCGGATAAAGCTACACGAGCACGAGCTCCTGGTGGTTCGTTCATCTGTCCGAATACGAAAGTAGCTTTAGACTCTCTCATGCCCGGTTTATCAACTTTAGATAAATCCCATCCCCCATTTTCCATTGAGTGCATGAAATCTTCTCCATATTTTATAATACCCGACTCTAACATCTCACGAAGCAAGTCGTTCCCTTCACGTGTTCGTTCACCTACTCCTGCGAATACTGAAAGTCCACCGTGACCTTTAGCGATATTGTTAATCAACTCTTGAATCAAAACAGTTTTACCAACACCGGCACCACCAAATAATCCAATTTTACCACCTTTTGCGTAAGGCTCGATAAGGTCGATTACTTTAATCCCTGTGAATAAAACTTCGGTAGAAGTTGATAATTGATCAAATTTTGGAGCAGGTCTGTGAATCGAAATTCCGTCTGCACCTGCTTTTGGTAAATCTCCTAAACCATCAATGGCATCTCCGATTACGTTAAAAAGGCGTCCGTAAATATCTGCACCAATAGGCATTTGAATTGGAGCCCCGGTAGCCTCTACTGCAGTGCCTCTACTCAAACCGTCTGTTGAATCCATCGAAATAGTTCGCACGGTATCCTCACCAATGTGAGATTGTACTTCTAATACTAAGATAGAACCATCTTTTCTGTTGATTTCTAACGAATCATAAATTTTTGGCAAATCGGCATCTTTTGAATCAAACACTACGTCAACAACCGGTCCGATGATTTGGGAAACTTTTCCTATTACTTTTGACATTGCTTATGTATTTATTAAATAGCTATTTAGGTTTCTGAAAAACATTTTATTTTTCAGAGTGCAAAGATAATTTTTATAAATATAAAATCAATAGCGTTTGACTATTTTTTTATGTATTTTTTGAAGTATTTTAATGGAAGCCTTATTGTCAATAAGAATCCTGCACCAAAATGAAAAAACCACGTTGGTTGACGTGGTTTTTGTGTAATAAAAATTAGATTTTGTATTTAATTTAAGATAGCCGGATAAGAAATTGGAAATTCAGCCATTCGTCTTGCGGGGAAATTGGAACCATAGGTAGCATTTATAGCTTCTAAAAATTTATTGGCTATATATGCATTTCCTCTGGCTGTGATATGAACTCCGTCTAATGAAAAAGCTCCGCCTGATACATAAGTGGCAGTCATCGTGAAATTTTCAAAACGAATACCGCCGCTTGACAATTGTCTCATTAATGCATTTGCATCAACAAAAGCCAACCCTTTAGCATCCGCAATAGCTTTTATTGACACATTAAAAGCATCAGTAGCTACAATCACCTGATTTGCTTCAAAAGCTGTAAGCGTAGTATTGTCTTGCATTGGAAAAGAAACACCAACGGTATTGAATGGTGGAGGAACTCCAGGTTGAGTAGTAGCTATTACGCCTCTTGCTGGAAGCACAATAAAATCTCTTGTAGCAGGTGCGTTACTTGCATGTCTGGCTTGACCATACAAACCTCCTAAAAAAGTAGCTGTTGGCACACCCAATAATGGTGAAAGTGCAGCAGTAATCTGAGCAGATATATTTACTAAACTATCATCAACAATTAATAACGGATTTGCTTCTCTGGTAGATGGATTACCATCATCAGCAACAAGCGTGCTAAATCTTGCGGGTAAACCATTGGCTGCTAAAGCGGCATTAATACCTCCAAATAATTGATTAAGTTGCGTTGCATTTGCAGGTGGTAAACCCGGAATCGGATTGGTTGGCACCGTTGTGAAATAAGGTATAGAAGTTACATACGGTAAATTAGCCACAACTCCCTTAGCACCATTTGCAGTTAATGCGTTGATTAATCCTTGATACACATTAGCAAACACATTTGGATCTGTTATGTCGTTCCCTCCATAGGTTGCCGGATTTAAATTTCCTGCTTGGTTTACGCCTGTTCCTCCTGAAGTTGCATAACTCAAAACATCATTGTTTCCTATCCAAAGAGAGAAAAAGGTTGGGTTTTGAGCCACAGCATCTTGAATGACACTAGTTGAAGGTGAAGAGGCAAATCGAGCAAAGTAAGGATTTGCTTGTCCCGTAGGCACTCCCGCTACATTGCCATATCCAGGTGCCACAAGGTGAAAACTTTTTGCCCCGGGAATACCCAAATTATTAAATGGCCCGGCTAAAATACTTGTGACCTCTGTCGTTGGTACTCCACCAGGTAGTGGAACAGGTGCCACACCATTAAAAATTAAACGGGGTCCTTGGATTGGGGTTCCTCCTAAAAGCAAACCACCAACGTTATCATTCATATACGGAACTGTGAAGGCTCCGCCGCCGCCGTTTGGCAGTGCAAATTGCTCCGCCATTAACTTAGGATAGGCGTTTTGCTGTGAAGCCACGAATAATGCTCCATCACTGAAGCCGGCAGTAAGAGAATTTCCTAATGCCACATACTTTGAGAAATCCGCACTTCCTGGGGTAATAATTAAATCGGCCGGTTCTGATGAAGAATCATCGTCTGAACATGCTGCAATAGTTAGTGCAACTAAAAACAGCCATTTGAAATTTTTTATCATGATTTTATATAATTAAAAAGAATGAATAGATTAAGGATTAATAGTCAAAGAAAGCAAGTATGTTTGACCGATTAATCCGGCACCAATTACTTGTAAGTAGTCATCTCCAAATAAATTAGAAGCACTAAGTTTAATAACCGATTTCAAACTTGGAATAGCATAACTTGCTTGAGCATCAAAAACTGTAACAGCAGGAATCGTTCCATCTGCAAAAGAGGATTGCCATAAGTAAGTATCGCTCCAACGAACGTTTACAAAAGCCCCAAAGTTTTTAAAGATAGAAGGGCTTCCAAAAGAACCTTTAACTCTGTGTTTGGGTGTGTTAAACCCTGCAATAAACGTTGGGTCTTTTGATTGATCAAAATCAAATTCAGCATAATTATAATTAACTCCTAATTCATAATTTTGGTATACTTTTTTATTTAAACCAACACCAAAACCTAAGGAAGTGATTTCTGAGGTAGAGTTAGAATACACTTGAAACACACGTCTGTCGCCGTTTGCTAAAGCAGCATATGACAATAAATTTGATGGATTTGATGGGTCATTACCAACAGTCCCATAATAAGGGGTAATGACACGTGAAGTACTCATGAAATCATTATAAATATTATAATATGCATTTAAATCAACCGATAAGCCTTCTACTATTGACTTATAACCTACTTCAAAAGCTTGAACTTGCTCCGGTTTAACCAAACCTATATTGGCAACTTCCAAATCATCTGGGTTACCAGATGCTGCGAATGCCTGAACTGAAGGAATTGTATACGCATTATTATAGGCGTTTTGTCCACTTAAGGTCACTGTAGATCCCACTCCAGGCAATGTTTGACCTTGAAGACTAACAGGTAATGTTTCTTGGTATCTGTCTAAGTTATCAGCAGCTGAACCTATCAATGCGAATGGTCCTAGATTTAAACCAATATATAAATCTTGAGTGGTTGGGTTTCTAAATCCTGTTTGGTAGGAAGCTCTGAAATTATGATTTTTTTTATCTCCGGCAGAGTACACAAATGATACTCTAGGTGAATATTGACCATCAAATAATTCAGACTTATCGTAACGAACAGAAGCGGTTAATTTCAGACGATCGTCCATTAATTTTTTCTGTCCTTGAACATAAACACCGTATTCAGAGTAATCGATAGGACCGTCAAAATCTGTAAAAATGGTTCCTTGTGAATTTAATTCATAGACTCTATAGGATCCTCCAACTTGAAATTCTGCAAATTTGATTACCTCTTTGAAGTTATAATTTGCATCACTATGATAAATTCTTGAATTATCAATGAACTTTGCCCCCTGAGTTAAATCAGGATTTGAGGCAACGGTTTCAAGAGCTTGTGCAAACTGTGGTGTTCCCGGTTGAAATTGTGCTTGTCCGTTTGGAACTAAGTTTAAACCAGTAATTGGCGTATTATTCGTTGCAAAATTTCTGGCGGCAGCTGCTGCTTGATCGGCATTAAATCCAAGAAAAATTTGTGATTGTAAAAAGGCAGTAGCATAGTCGGTAAACCAACCTTGATCAGATTTGGCTGCACGGTTTACGTTCCAAGCTGCAAAACGCATGTCATAGGAATCTCCGGCGTCTTCTGTAGTTACATAGGCTCTCACAAAAAAGTTGCGGTTTCTAACTTCCAATCTAACTTGTTGCATCAAGAAGTTTTCTAAACGATATCTGTTAGCTCCTTGATAAATGGTGTTCCCTAAACCAACTTTGTACTGAGCCACAAATTCTAAATCATTTTTCCATGGTTTAAAATGTAGTGATATATCAGACTTTACACTTTCAATCGTATTGTCATTCATATTTTGTTCCAAATAACCCGTACGACTCACTTGTCCAACGTTTGGAATAAAAGTAGTTACCTCATCCCCATAAACATTTAAACCATCATAGTTGGGATTAATTCTTGTATTACCGCCAGAAGTAACACTTCTAGTATCACCTGCAATCCATTCAGTGGCATCCAAAAAGTTAATATTCCACTTGGCTGCAAAAACATCCGAAAATTTATGTGCGGCACGAAAACCAACATCCAAGTAATTATTTGTTCCCCCAATTTCTTGACTGGTAACTCCTCCTTTAACATAAGTACTAATACCTTGGTAATCAAATGGATTTTTACTATTCATAAAAAGAATACCATTAAATGCATTGGCACCGTACAACGCAGAGGATGCTCCTGGTAATAACTCTACACTTTGAACGTCTAAATCGTTTAGTCCAATAAGATTTCCTAAAACGAAGTTTAATGCAGGTGACGAATTATCCATACCATCAACCAATTGCATGAAACGAGTATTTGCAATCGTAGCAAAACCTCGGGTATTAACCGATTTAAATGACAAGCTACTTGTGTTCACTTGTACTTCTTTTAAATTTTCTAATCCCTCATAGAACGAAACCGCCGTAGTGTTTTTCACGTCTGCCATTCCCATTCGCTCAATAGTAACCGGCGATTCAAGAATACGCTCCGGTGTTCGAGATGCTGAAACTACAATCTCATTTAATTTGGTTTCTTCTTCTGTTAATTTTGCATTAACTACTTGCTTGTTGCTTTTAATTTCAACTTTTTGAGTACTAAATCCTATACTTGATACTTCAATAGTATACGGTGGATTTTTTTGTGTAGCTAATGTGAATTTACCGTCAAAATCGGTAACGGTACCAATGGCTTCACCAACAATTTTAATGCTGGCTCCAGGAATGGGTTGATTGGCTGCATCAACAACAGTTCCCGAAATTGAACTTTGAGCAAAAGTGATGCTGCAAAAAAACAATGACAGTACAAATAAATACAATTTCATAAGGTTTGAGATTTGTTAGTTTAGGGAGGCAAATTACAAATTATTTCTAAATATTTAAATATATGTTTGTTTTTAATTACATAACATAATTTTTTCGTTGTTTTTATGTGATTTTCGCAATAGCAATCTTTTGCATTATTTTTAATTTTTTATGAAAAAAAAGATAAATACTATGCGTTCATAGTATTTTTTAGAATTTCAATACATTTTCTTCAAAATATTTTAAAAAAAACGAAATCGTTTTCGCAAAAAAAAAGCAAGAAAATTTTCTCGCTTTTAACATAAAAATAAGTTTTTGACTATTCTACGGTAACCGATTTCGCCAAATTTCGGGGTTGATCTACATTACAACCTCTCAAAACTGCAATATGATACGATAATAATTGCAAGGGTATGGTTGTTAATAAGGGCGATAATGCATCCGAAGTTTCCGGAATTTCTATCACGTGATCCGACAATTCTCTAACTTGTGTATCCCCTTTAGTAACTATAGATATGATTTTCCCACTTCTGGATTTAATCTCTTGAATATTACTAACCACTTTGTCGTAATGACCTAATTTGGGTGCAATCACAATAACCGGCATTTGCTCGTCAATGAGTGCAATGGGTCCGTGCTTCATTTCTGCGGCAGGGTAACCTTCGGCGTGTATATAGGAAATCTCTTTAAGTTTTAAGGCTCCTTCCAAAGCTACGGGAAAATTATAGCCTCTGCCTAAATATAAACAATTGGTGGTGTCTTTATAAATCTTAGCAATTTCCAACGTAACGTCATTGGTTAATTGAAGTGTTTCCTGCACTTTCTCAGGAATTAATTCCAATTCATTTAAATATCGAAAGAAATCTGATTTTGACAAAGTTCCTTTTGCTTTCGCCAAGCGTAAGGCTATTAATGTCAATACTGTAATTTGAGTGGTAAATGCTTTGGTAGATGCTACCCCAATTTCAGGACCCGCATGGGTGTATGCTCCGGCATGCGTCTCCCGGGAAATCGAAGACCCAACCACATTACAAACACCAAAAACAAATGCTCCGTTTTCTTTAGCCAATTTAATTGCAGCTAATGTATCTGCCGTTTCACCGGACTGAGAAATAGCAATAACCACATCCTTTTTATTGATGATTGGATTGCGGTAACGAAACTCGGAAGCATATTCAACTTCTACAGGAATTCTCGTAAATTCTTCAATCACGTATTCTGCTACCAGACCTGCATGCCATGAAGTTCCACAAGCAACGATTAAAATTCGCTCTGCTTGTAAAAATTTTTCCAAATTATCCTCAATCCCTGCCATTTTAATGATACCGGTATTGGATGATAATCTTCCGCGATACGTGTCCTTAATTACATTCGGTTGCTCATAAATTTCTTTGAGCATAAAATGTTTATAGCCTCCTTTTTCAATTTGCTCCAAATTCATTTTTAGCTCTTGAATATAAGGATCAACTAAAGTATCATCTTTAATTTTACGAACTTTTACCGGTCGATGCAAACGAATAATAGCCATTTCTTCATCTTCTAAATAAATGGCGTTGGCAGTATATTCAATAAAAGGTGACGCATCTGAAGCAATAAAAAATTCATCAAGTCCGATACCAATAGCAAGCGGACTTCCTAACCGTGCTACAACAATTTCATCCGGTTTGTCAATATCAAAAACCGCAATGGCATAGGCTCCAACAACTTGCGTCAATGCAATTTGAACCGCTTTTCCAAGTTTTATCTTTTCTTTTTTCTGAACTTCTTCAATCAAATTAACCAACACCTCCGTGTCCGTATCCGATTGAAAGGAATAGCCTCTTTTAATTAACTCCTTTTTTAAAGGCTCATAATTTTCTATGATACCATTATGAATAATCACTAATTTGCCGGAATTAGAGACATGGGGATGCGAGTTTATATCGTTTGGAACACCATGAGTAGCCCATCGGGTATGACCCATTCCAATGGTGCCATGAATGTTATCTTCCTTGATTGCTTTTTCTTCTAAGTCGGCAACTTTTCCTTTAGTTTTGGTTACTCTGAGAGAAGTTCCATCGTGAAGCATAATTCCCGCACTGTCATAACCACGATATTCCAATCGTTTTAATCCTTTGATAACAACTGAGTATGCATCGCGATGACCTATGTATCCTACAATTCCACACATATCAAATACTATTAATTAATTTCAGTGTAAAAAATTTCAAACTTGATTCGTTTGTCAGCTGGAACCGCGGGAGCCGTACCGTGCAAAATAGTACCTAAAGGATTCATAACAGACGCCATTGGTGCCTTTTTTATGGTGCTAGAGCCAGGGTTTTTTCGATCCATGTTGGAAACTATACGATAATCTTCCGTAACTACTAATCCCAAGCGAACGTTGGTAGAATCATTTCGAATCAAATTTGCAACATGGTTGGTTATTCTGATTCTATATCTATCTCCTCGGTTACTTTCGTCTGTTGGTAACTTTTGAATGATTCCATCATGAACAAACTTGCCATTTTTTGGGGCCGTAGTATTTGTAGTAACATCTGTAAAATAATCAAGTAGAGGCCTGTTATTATTCAAATCATACAAATAAACTCGATTAGGTTCAACTACAGTAAGACCTAATTCATCTCTATCTATGTAAAAAGTTAAACTTGCTTCATTAATTCGCCAATTCAAAGTCCGTAGCGAATCTAGTTGACCGCTATTTCCAAAAAGATCAATCACAGTCATGGAGCCTAAACCTCCTTTCAGATATAACTTTTCGTCACCGGTTGCCGCATTTACATTGCTCAAAGCATCTGAATATTCCATATTTACATTTGAAATATCTTGCAGACTTACGGTATTACCGCTCATGTTCAACTCTATTGTTTTTTCAATCCGAGTTGTTTCGCCGCTCACAACTCCATCTTCGGTATAAGTGATTGTGACTTTTCCTTTTGTAAAATCCATCAAAGCTAAAGCACCATTCTCTCCCGGAATTTTTTCAATTTTAAAATATAAACCTCTGAAATAGTTTTTAAAAACGTTGTTGTTTACCATATTTGCTTTTCCAACATCACTAACAATTTTATTCTCAAAATACTCTTTATTTAAATTCAGTTTCAAGGCCGGTGGTAAATAGGTTGTCGTAGTATCACCATCATCATCTACAGTAATTTCTTTTATTTCAGATTTATCAAAAAAGAACGCATCATTTTGATTGACCGCAGTAGAATCATTCAACCGACTGCCAAACAAAACTGAATTGCCATCAGCATCCGTTCCATATCTATTCAAATCAAAATCAGGCCGTTGATCTGCAAAAAAAGTTTGTCCTTCTGTAAATCCACTAGCGGGATTTGTATCTCTTAAAAAGTAACCGTTTTCAAAGACACTTAACTTCATTTTTGATTCTGGTGTTCCATAAATTGATTCTAATACATAAGTAGAAGTACCATCTGATGCAGTGACTTTTTTACGTGGATCAAAAAAATAAGGAACTACTAATTCTACCTTTTCCACTTTTAAACTAGCCCCGAAGGTTGGGTTTAAATTGGCACTACTTAATTGCAACTGTGTTACAAAATGAGCTGTTGTGGTATGAAAATTAGGATCTTGATAAACCCCTAAAGGATTCACGGGAAGATTGTTTGACTGCATCACCCCCAAACCCTGATTGTAAGCTATAACATTTTTTGATCTGAAAGATTTAAGGTTGTAATTGTTTTCCCCAATAATATTTGCGTCAATAGTATTAAAATCCTTGTCGCAAGAAACAAACACAAGGGCAACAAAACCTAAAATAAATTTTTTAATGAAACTTTTTCTAAACATTGGTACAGGTAAATAAATTATAAAACTACGTTTTTGTAGAAGTTAGTATATGCCTCTGCAAAACTATCTTTCGGTGTGAAAGGTAAAAAAGGTTTTTGTGAAGATTCTATATATTTTGTTAAACTTGGCGACACATTGGGCGAAGCAATTATAAGGGCATCAGAATGTTGAACAGCCACCTGAATAAGGTTTTCATAATTGGGAAGTTTCAGGTCTGAAACTGCATCTTGCGGGACTCCGTCAAACAGAACTTTATTAATCATCTCTAGATCCAAAGCTCCATCAAAAGATTGTCCGTAAACAGAAGTAACAATTTTAGTATCCATAAATAAAGCCTCATTTTTATAATAATGCTTCATATAAACAGGCAATAAAGAAGCCATCCAACCGTGCACATGTATAATATCCGGAACCCAATTTAATTTCTTGACGGTTTCTACCACTCCTTTGGCAAAGAAAATAGCTCGCTCATCGTTGTCGGGAAACAAGACACCGTCTTCATCAGAAAAAGTAGCTTTTCGTTTAAAATATTCGTCGTTATCAATAAAATAAACCTGAATGCGTTCCTTTGGAATAGATGCCACTTTAATAATTAAAGGCATGTCTAAATCATTCACCACTAAATTCATGCCTGATAAACGTATAACTTCATGCAATTGATGCCTACGCTCGTTAATATTTCCAAATCGGGGCATAAAAATACGAATTTGCCCACCTTGATCATTGATCATTTTTGGCACATCATACGACATAGTCGAAACTTCATTTTCTGCCAAATAGGGCACCACTTCAGATGATACATACAATATCCTCTTATCCTCCATAATAGTTTTGAACTTTATTAGTTACATTTAAAAACACGCAAAATTACAAAATTTTATGGAGTTATGGACTAAAATAGTAAGTTTGCAACCTATTTTAATTTATTATTCATGCTCATTTTCAATAAAAAGGCAGCATTAGTCAGCTATCTTAAACCGTTCATTGCATCAAAAAAATCCATTGGATTTGTGCCTACCATGGGTGCACTTCATGAAGGTCACTTGTTTTTAATAGCTACTTCTATAAATAATAATACAGTTACTGTGGTGAGCATTTTTGTAAATCCAACACAATTCAATAATCCGGATGATTTGAAAAAATATCCACGAACACTTGAAAAAGACGTTGAAAACATAAAAAAAGTGAGTCCAAATGTAATTGTCTACGCTCCTTCAGTTGAGGATATTTATGAAGGAAGTACCTATTCTGAATCGTATTCTTTTGATGGTTTAGAATTCCAAATGGAAGGCAAATTCAGACCCGGACATTTTGACGGTGTCGGAACAGTTGTCAAACGCCTTTTTGAAATTATTCAGCCATCCAATGCTTATTTTGGCGAAAAAGATTTTCAGCAATTGCAAATTGTCCGGAAATTAGTAGAAAAACACCACATCCCCGTAAATATAGTTGGTTGTCCTATTCATCGGGAAGAAAACGGACTTGCCATGAGTTCCAGAAATGAGAGACTTACCGCTCAAGAACGTCAAGAAGCTTCTCTCATATTTAAAACATTGCAAACCGCAAAAGAAAAATTTGGCACAAAAAGTGCTAAAGAGGTTACCGAATGGGTTCAAAAAGAATTTCAAAACAACACTAATTTCACATTAGAATATTTTGAAATTGCCGATGAAAACACGCTAATTACTTGTATTCGCAAATCAAAAAGCAAAAAATACAGAGCATTTATAGCGGTTTTTGTCAACAACATTCGATTGATAGATACGATTTCATTAAATTAATTACCTTTGCACCATGCAAATTCAAGTTGTAAAATCCAAGATTCACCGCGTGACGGTTACTGGAGCAGATTTAAACTATATTGGAAGTATTACCATTGACGAAGCTTTGATGGAAGCATCCAATCTTGTTGAAGGAGAAAAAGTTTCTATTGTTAATATTAACAATGGCGAACGTTTGGAGACATATGTTATCAAAGGAAACAGAAACAGTGGTGAAATAACACTCAATGGCCCTGCCGCAAGAAAAGTCCAAAAAGGTGATATTATCATCATTATATCTTATGGAATTATGGACATTGAAGAGGCAAAATCATTCAAGCCATCCTTGGTTTTCCCAAATGAAAAAGACAATTCATTGACCTAATCTTTTGAAAAAGCAAATCAGCAAATGGTTATCCATACTACTCCCAATAGCCTTGGGAGTTTTTTTAATTATTTACACCTACAATAAATTTACACCGCAACAATTAGTAGAAATCAAATTCCAATTTAAAAATGCAGAGTACAAATATATTTTACTCTCACTTCTTTTCGGATTTGTAGCTTTATTATCAAGAGCCTACCGTTGGTCGTTTACTTTGGAACCGCTGGGTTATCAACCAAAACTACTGAATACTTTTATGGCGGTTTGTGTAGGCTATTTTATGAACATGACTATCCCTCGATCAGGCGAAATTAGCCGTGCGTTAGTTGTAAAAAAATACGAAGAAATACCCTTTGACAAAGGTTTTGGAACCATCATTGCCGAACGAATTGTAGATATGTTTATTCTACTTTCATTTATTGCAACTGCATTTTTTCTGCAATATGAAATTTTTGAATCATTCGTCTTGGATAAAATTTCTCCCAAACAATTACTATTTCTGGGGATTATTGGATTGATCGGACTACTAGCTTTTGTTCTCATTTTCAAGTATTCAAAAAATCAAAAAATAGTTGCAATCAAACACAAAATTGCCGGATTGTTAGAAGGATTTTGGAGCATTACTAAAATGGATAAAAAATGGGCCTTCCTTGCCCATACACTCATTATTTGGGGCTCCTATTTAGTCATGTTTTATGTAACCATATTTGCTTTGCCCGAAACTTCTAATCTGAGTTTTAACGCAGTAATTATCGCATTTGTTGTGGGTGGACTAGCCATCACTTTAACCAATAGCGGTTTTGGTGCGTATCCATTTTTAATTGCCAATATTCTCTTATTCTACAACATACCGGAAACAGCCGGAAATGCCTTTGGTTGGATTGTGTGGACATCGCAAACACTGATGATTGTGATTTTGGGCACATTATCGTTTTTATTCTTACCTCTTCTCAACAAAAACAAATAAATTACTATCTTGCTGACGGATTTCCCCTAATCGTAGAATCGTTACATTTAAAAAACAGCAAGTATGAAAAATTTTATTTTTATTCTGATAAGTTTAATTACTCTAGATGTTTTCTCTCAAAAAACAGTAGAATTATTTGATTCGAAAAAATTGGGAGAAGAACGTGAAATTACCGTAAGCTTGCCAAAATCGTATGAAAAAGAAACCAAGCGAAAATATCCACTCTTGGTACTTTTAGACGGAGATTATTTGTACAGCACATTTCAAGGCACTTTAACATACGGCAATTATTGGGACGATTTGCCCGAAGTAATAATTGTTGCCGTGACACAAAATAAAAATGACGAACGTTATGAAGATTGTCAATGGGATGAAAAATTAGGTTTACCCATTGATAAAGGCAAAAATTTCTTCGAATTTCTTGCCATTGAATTAATGCCATATATTGAAAAAAGCTATCGTATTGCTCCTTTCAAAATAATAGCAGGACATGACACAACTGCCGGGTTCTCAAATTTATACTTGTATAAAGATGACCCTGTATTTGATGCATATATATCGTTAAGTCCAGACTTACCAACCGAAATGGAAAACCTTTTGCCGCTGGCAATGAACCAAATTAATAAACCAATCTTTTTTTACCTTGCAACGGCAGATGGCGACATCAAAAAATTGCAAACTAAAATTAAAAAATTAAATGAAGGACTAGTTCCTGTAGAAAATCCTTTGTTTAATTACAAATTTGATGACTTCAAAGGAGCTACACATTATTCGCTAGTTTTACAAGGTGTACCTAGTGCATTGTATCAAATTTTTGCAGTGTACCAGCCTATCAGCAGTTTAGAATACCAAGAAAAACTACTCACTATGGAAAGCGGCCAGGTACAATACCTCATCGATAAATACGAAACCATAGAAAAAACATTAAATATAAAAATGCCTATGCGACTAAGTGACTTTAAAGCAATTGAATCCGCCGTTATTAGTAAAAAAGATTACAATGCATTAGACGAACTGTCGATTGTAGCCGAAAAACAATACCCAAAATCAATGTTGCATGATTACTACATGGCATTAATGTATGAGAAAAAAGGATTGTATGAAAAAGCAAAAAAGAACTATTTAAGTGCCATGCAAAAAGAACCCATTGGCGATTTAAACAAAGATTCAATGTACGAGAAAGCCGAGCAAATGAAATCGATGCCCGCTGAATAATTATGTCAAAAGTTAAAACTTCTTTTTTTTGTCAAAACTGTGGCACACAATATTCCAAGTGGCAGGGACAATGCCACGCCTGTCAGCAATGGAATACCATTGTGGAAGAAGTGATTCAAAAAGAAGAAAAAACAAGTTGGAAACCTAATTCATCAGAAACTAAAAAGGCTCCGAAACCTTTACTAATCAAAGATATTGATTCCAGTCAGGAAATTCGTTTAGACACAACCGATGGCGAATTAAATAGAGTGTTAGGCGGCGGATTAGTCCCCGGTTCTTTAACGCTTTTGGGTGGAGAACCCGGCATCGGGAAAAGTACTTTATTGCTTCAGATTTCTTTAAAATTACCCTATAAAACATTGTATGTTTCGGGCGAAGAAAGTCAGAAGCAAATAAAAATGCGTGCCGAACGAATCACGCCCAACGGCGACAATTGTTTCATTCTAACCGAAACCAAAACGCAAAACATCTTCAAGCAAATTCAGGAAATTGAGCCCGAGATTGTGATTATTGATTCCATTCAAACTTTGCATACCGATTACATTGATTCAACGGCGGGAAGTATTTCGCAAATTAGGGAATGTACTGCCGAACTTATCAAATTTGCCAAAGAAACCAATGTTCCCGTTTTACTCATCGGACACATTACCAAAGACGGAACCATCGCAGGTCCAAAGATTTTGGAACACATGGTGGATACGGTTTTGCAATTTGAAGGTGACCGCAATCATGTGTATCGAATTTTGCGTTCCTTAAAAAATCGCTTTGGTTCGACAGCAGAAATTGGCATTTATGAAATGCAAGGTTCCGGTTTACGCGAAGTGGCCAATCCTTCCGAAATATTAATTTCCCACAAAGAAGAAGAACTTTCGGGAACAGCCATTGCTTCTACACTAGAAGGCATGCGTCCGTTGATGATTGAAATCCAAGCGTTGGTAAGTACTGCTGTTTATGGAACACCACAACGAAGCACTACCGGTTACAATGCTAAACGGTTAAACATGATTTTGGCTGTTTTAGAAAAAAGAGCCGGATTCCGTTTGGGTGCAAAAGATGTGTTTTTAAACGTTACGGGAGGAATTTCGGTAGATGATCCTGCGATAGATTTAGCAGTAGTCGCCGCCATTTTATCCTCTAATGAGGATATTCCGGTAGGTAAAAACTTTTGTTTTGCCGGTGAAGTAGGTTTGGCTGGTGAAATTCGCCCTATTAATCGCGTAGAACAACGAATTTTAGAAGCTGAAAAATTGGGGTTTTCTACCATTTTTGTTTCCAAATACAATAAGATATCTTTAAAGAATACACTAATCGACATTAAATTAGTGGCAAAAATTGAGGATGTTGTTGAGCAATTATTCGGATAGAAAGTCAGTTACTTTTATGCATCATCCAATGAGAACCACCAAACAAAAAATAGTTTTAGCTTTAAAAATTGCACTCGTGGTTCTGGTGTTGGCTGTTGGATTGCTTTTCGTTTTCCGTAATAGTCTATTGCAAAAAGCCATTGCAAAAATTCAAACCAAATTAGCTACCGAATACCAATGTCAGTTCTCCGTTAAAAAAGCATCTTTTGAAGGAATCACGGGAGTTGTATTGGAAGATATTTTGTTACTTCCCAAAAACGCCGACACGCTTTTGTCGGTTAAAAAAATAAAAACCAATTATAGTTTTTTTCAACTATTAACCGGCGACATTCAATTGAACAATTTAGAAATGACTGACGGCTACATTCAATTGGTTAAAAATAAGAAAGGTCGAAACTTCGATGCGTTCCTTAAAAGAAATCCAAAAGAAGTGAAAACAACCGGCAAAAGAGATTATGCAGAAACTGCGAATCGTTTGCTGACCAAAGTATTCAATCTGGTTCCAGCCGAAATGAATCTTTCCAATTTATCCTTGAAAGTGGATGACATGGGAAGGAAGGTAAATCTGCATTTGAACACATTGACTTTGGATGACCACCAATTGCAAACCGCAATCAATGTCACCACTCAAACATTCAGTCAGAATTGGAAAGTCAGCGGAATGGCGAATCCTCGAAAAAAAATAGCCGATTTAAAATTATCATCTGCAGATGCAACCAACATACGTTTGCCGTATATCGATGAGCGAATCGGTATGATTACCACTTTTTCAGATATCCATATCACACTTGATAATTTAGAAATGGAAAGTGGCGAACTACACATTGATGGAATGGCTGCGATTGATGATTTAACTGTAAACCACCGAAGAATTGCCTCAAAAGATGTAGTGATTGAAAAAGCGGAATTCGATTACCGCTTGGTAATAGGCAGTGATTTTTTAGCAGTGGACAGTACCTCAATTGCCAAATTGAACCAAATAACCGTGCATCCGTTTGCCAAATACAGTACCGAAAAAGACACGGTTTACACCTTGAAAGTAGGCATCCCGAAAATGAAAGCTCAAGATTTTATCAACTCATTGCCCAAAGGGTTGTTTTCTAATTTTGAAGGCATGCAAGCTCAAGGTTCTTTTGATTATCAATTGGACTTTGAATTCAATAAAAACAATCCGGATGCGTTGGTATTTGAAAGTAAAATCACCAAAGACCAATTCAAAATTCTGAAATACGGCGAAGCTGATTTATCTAAATTAAATGGCGAATTTGTTTACAACGCTATTGAAAACGGTCGCAAACAACGGTCGGTTTTGGTTGGAGCAGGAAACCCGTATTTTACTCCGTTAACAGAGATTTCTCCGTTTTTACAAAAAGCAATTTTGACCTTTGAAGACCCACAATTTTACAATCACGCCGGATTTAGTACCGAAGCTTTTAAACAATCCATTGCGAAGAATATCAAAACCAAAAAGTTTTCTCGCGGTGCCAGTACAATTAGCATGCAATTGGTGAAAAACGTATTTCTGACACGCGAAAAAACCCTTTCCCGAAAGTTGGAAGAAATCCTGTTAGTCTATTTACTGGAAAACAACCGATTGGTTTCCAAATCCAGAATGTTAGAAGTCTATTTCAACGTGATTGAATGGGGTCCGAATGTCTACGGAATTGGCGAGTCGGCTCAGTTTTATTTTGAGAAAAAACCAATGGATTTAACCTTGAATGAATCGTTGTTTTTGGCCTCCATTGTACCGAGTCCCAAAAAATTCATGTGGTTGTTTGACGACCAAGGCAATCAAAGACCCTACGCCGTTAGCAAACAAAAAATGTATAAAAACATTATGTTGAACCGCGGTTTAATTGAAGCCCAAGACAGTATTACCGCAGCCATCCCGGTGCAAATCAAAGGAAGCTCTCGCTCCTATTTGCGTTTAAAAATTGAACAGGATTCAACGGCGGTGGATTCGATTGAAATCGATGTGTTGGATTAGGTCTTTGCGATACTATCAGCAGATTATCAATATCTACTCATGCGAGTGATGAATACTCAAAATTCAAAATTAACAAATACTTTAAAAATAAAAATGTAAATTTGATTTCGTTTTATTTATTCAGGAACTATGACAACAGCCGCCTTAAAACACGTTAACAATAAATTAAAAAACTTACCTGACGCCTTAGTTGAGGAAGTAGAAAAATACATTGATTTTTTAGCTTTTAAGCATTCTCAAGAGAATCAACAGATACCTCAATGGCAACAAGACCTAGTTATAAAACGGATAAATGAAAATCAAATGCCTGTTGATGCTTTTGATATGATTGACGATTTAGATTCGTAGGAATGGAACATTACACGATTGTTGCCGACCCGCGAGTTAAAGACGATTTAAAGGAAGCCAAAGAGTATTTAAACAAAAAGAGGAGGGTCAGGCAAAAAATTCCTAAAGGAATACAAGAAAACATTAATCTATTTGCAGAAAAACCCGTTATTTCAAATTCGGTATAATAACGTCCATTGTTTGCCTCTGAAAACGTTCAAATACATGATTCATTTTCAAGTGCGAGAGCAAGAAAAAGTTGTTCATATTTATGCGGTTCTATCCACTTATTTGAACCCTGACTCGCATTATATAAAAAATCCTTAGTTATATATTCTTTACTAGCCCCTTAAATTTACGTTTAAAAATTGCATAGGATTCAACGGCGGTGGATTCGATTGAAATAGATGTCTTGGATTAGGTACATAACAAACTTTGCCTCTCATTTTGATTACAAGTACTTAATCCATTAAAAGCAATATCTTTTCAGTTAAAATTTTTGTTATGGGTACTTTTTCTTCATCCGGAATCCTTCGATGAACAAAATAAACTCTGTT
>NZ_JBILTE010000135.1:0-6916 GCF_044371705.1 Flavobacterium sp.
GATATCAATCCCACCAAACCAAAAAAATGATCGCCATGCAAATGCGAAATAAAAATATGATTGATTTTGGAAAACTTTACTTTGTGTTTTCGCAACTGCACCTGCGTTCCTTCCCCACAATCAATTAAAAACATGTGATTTTTAATCTCTAAAACTTGCGAAGTGGGATTGGTTATCGTTCGAGGTGTTGCGGCATAACAGCCTAAAATTGTTAGTTTCAAAGTTTAAAAGTTGCGGGTTACGGGTTGTGGGTTGCGAGTTACGGGTTGTAGGTTACGGGTTGTAGGTTGCGAGTTGCGGGTTGTAGGTAAAGGGTTAAAGTACTCCCAACTCCTTTCTTCCATCTTCCATCTCCCATCTCCAATCTTCCATCTTCCATCTTCCATCTTCCATCTCCCATCTTCCATCTCCCATCTTCCATCTTCCATGATCATTCAAAACCCCAAATCCCTTTCAATTTCTTCCATCTCAATAATATCCTGAGCTTCCAAAAGTGAAGGAACAACGGTCAGTTTTTCAGGTACGGAGTTAAAATCAATACCATCCACAACTATTACAAAAGATTTCTTTGCTTTTTTATGGGTTTTAGATAATTCAGCGAAAAGTTTCAAGTCTTTTATAGTTATGTCTTTATCATCCGACATATTCAAAACAATATTTTGATTTTTAAACGTAGCATATTGTGCCGTTACCTTTTCTAAAAAAATGTTGCAATCACCTTGGGTGTTTCTGAGAATGGTGGTATGTCCTTTTTGGTCGACTTTCATTTTTTAGGTACTGAGGTTCTAAGGTACTGAGGTCCTAAGGTAGTTAAAATTACTTAATTTTCGAAGCCAAAAGATAAATAACTGCCATTCGAATTGCTACCCCGTTTTCGACTTGGTTCAAAATGACCGATTGCTTCGAGTCGGCCACATCCGAAGTTATTTCTACTCCCCGGTTAATTGGACCCGGGTGCATGATGACAATTTCCTTGTTCAAAGAATCCAATAATTCTTTGTCCAATCCATATTGCTGAGCATATTCGCGGGTAGATGGGAAGAAATTCACATCCATACGTTCATTTTGTACGCGAAGCATATTGGCCACATCACACCATTCTAATGCTTTTCGCAAATTGGGTTCAACGGTAACCCCCAAACTGGAAATGTATTTTGGAATCAAACTGTTCGGTCCGCAAACTTTGACTTCAGCTCCTTGCATTTGTAATGCAAAAATGTTAGATAATGCCACTCTTGAGTGTAAAATATCTCCAACAATTATTACTTTTTTTCCGGCAACATCTCCCAATTTTTCACGAATGGAATAACTGTCCAATAACGCTTGTGTTGGGTGTTCATGAGCACCATCGCCAGCGTTTATAATACTTGCTTTGACATTTTTCGATAAAAAGTAAGCCGCACCGGGATTGGCATGTCGCATCACCACCATATCCACTTTCATGGATAGGATGTTATTGACTGTATCAATTAGTGTTTCTCCTTTTTTAACAGAAGATTGAGCCGCAGAAAAACTAATCACATCTGCTGAAAGTCGCTTTTGTGCTAATTCAAAGGATAATTTGGTACGTGTACTGTTTTCAAAAAAGATATTAGCAATGGTTATGTCTCTTAAAGAAGGTACTTTTTTAATGGGTCGGTTGATGACTTCCTTAAAATGATCGGCTGTTTCAAAGATAAGTTGGATGTCTTCGGGTTGCAGGTATTTGATACCTAATAAATGGTTGACAGAGAGTTCAGACATTGTTAGGTGGTTTTATTAGTGGGTGTGGTTACTAAATAAACAGCGTCTTCGCCGTCGTTTTCTAACCAACAAACTTGTACTTTTTCATTATCAATAACATCTACTTGTCGCCCTCTGTAATCGGGTTGTATCGGTAGGTGTCTGCTAAATCGTCGGTCGATTAAAACCAGTAGTTCAATTTCCGAAGGCCTTCCAAACGATTGAATGGCCGTTAATGCGGAGCGAATACTTCGTCCGGTGAACAACACATCGTCAATAAATACTACTTTTTTATCTTCAACTATAAAATCAATTTCGGTTCGGTTGGCTTCTAAAGTCTTCTCGCCTCTTCTAAAATCATCTCTGAAAAAGGTAATGTCCAACAATCCCAGTTTAATGTTCTGAATTTGGTATTCTTCCTTTAAAAACTGTGCTAATCTTTTGGCTAAAAAGGCTCCGCGGGGTTGCAAACCAATTAAAAGTGTGTTCGAAAAATCCAAATGCTTTTCAATCAATTGACAGGCCAAACGGTGGAGAATGATATTGACTTCTTTGGAAGTGAGCAATACTTTTTGACTCATAGTAGTTCGTTGTTTGGAGTGTAAAGATATAATTTTTTATGATTTGTGCCTAAAAAAAATCCTGCTACGTGGTAACAGGATGGATGCTATAATTAGTTATACATTTTCTTTCTTAGCTCTTTCACTTTTTCATCTTCCAGGTATTCATCAAACGTCATGTAGCGGTCGATTACTCCGTTTGGTGTAATTTCAACCACACGATTCGCAACTGTTTGAGCAAATTCGTGGTCATGGGTCGTAAATAAAACCGAGCCTTTGAAGTTTTTCAACGAGTTGTTAAACGCCTGAATCGATTCCAAATCCAAGTGATTGGTTGGCTCGTCAAGCATTAATACATTTGCACGAAGCATCATCATTCGTGAAATCATACAACGTACTTTTTCTCCTCCGGATAATACTCTTCCTGTTTTCAACGCTTCTTCACCGGAGAAAATCATTTTTCCTAAAAATCCGCGAACATGCACTTCATCCCGTTCTTCTTCCGTTTTGGCCCATTGACGTAGCCAGTCAACCAACGTTAAATCATTCTCAAAAAAGGAATGGTTGTCTCCCGGTAAATACGATTGATTGGTTGTGATTCCCCAATCAAAGGTACCGGCATCTGCTTTTAAATTGCCGTTTAATATCTCATAAAAAGCCGATGTAGCTCTTGCATCTTTTGAAAAAATAACCACTTTATCACCTTTGGCCATGTTTAAATCGACGTTCTTAAACAGCACCTCACCTTCCGTGGAAGCTGCTAAACCAACAACATTTAATATTTGATCGCCCGCTTCACGCTCTTGGTCAAAAATTATCGCAGGATATCTTCTACTTGAAGGTTTGATTTCGTCTAAATTCAATTTTTCAATCATTTTTTTACGAGAAGTAGCTTGTTTTGATTTGGCTACGTTCGCACTAAAACGACGAATAAATTCTTCCAACTCAGCTTTTTTCTCTTCTGCTTTTTTGTTTTGTTGAGCTCGTTGTTTCGCAGCTAATTGGCTACTCTCATACCAAAACGTATAATTACCGGAATAATGCGTTATTTTTCCAAAATCAATATCAGAAACGTGTGTACATACCGCGTCTAAAAAGTGACGGTCATGCGATACGACTAAAACGGTATTTTCGTAATTGGCCAAGAAATTTTCCAACCAACCAATGGTTTCAAAGTCCAAATCGTTCGTAGGCTCATCCATAATCAAGACATCCGGATTTCCAAAAAGTGCTTGTGCTAAAAGGACGCGTACTTTCAGTTTTCCTTCCATTTCTGCCATCAACGTGTAATGATAATCGGCAGAAATTCCTAAATTCGATAACATCGAAGCCGCATCAGAATCAGCATTCCAACCGTTCATTTCTTCAAATTGTACTTGCAACTCCCCGATTCTATCAGCATTCGAATCATTATAATCGGCGTACAAAGCATCCATTTCTGTTTTAATGGCAAACAGAACTTTATTTCCCATCAGTACCGTTTCCAAAACGGTGTGTTCGTCAAACATGTTATGGTTCTGATTCAAAACCGACATACGCTTACCCGGCTCCAAAATTACGCGTCCGGAAGTTGGGTCCATATCGCCCGAAATAATCTTCATAAAAGTAGATTTTCCGGCACCATTGGCACCTATAATTCCGTAGCAATTGCCTTGGGTAAACGTAACATTTACTTCGTCAAACAAAATTCTCTTTCCAAATTGAACTGATAAATTGGATACTGTTAACATGCGTTTTATAATTTTAAAAGTGGTGCAAAAGTAGCAAAAATAGTGGAGTTGATTGTTGTATTATTTGTATTAAATATTGCTTTATTTTAACTGTCTGTTAACAAGCTAAATCAACAAATAAAAATACTTTTGTTTCCGAAGTTAACTTTTCAACAACAATAATGTCGATCATCACAAAAAAATTATTACTCTTTTTGCCTTTACTCGCACTCGGACTCAATGTTTCGTGTAAAAAAGAGTTTTCCGGCGATAATTTCGTGGCCTATTTTGGTGGGGAAGTGATTAATCCGAAAAATAAGTACATTTTATTTTTAAAGGATGATACGGTGATTGACACTATTTACCTGGACGATAAAAATCAGTTCCTCAAAAAATTTGATTCTTTACCACCCGGAATGTACATGTTTAAGTACGAACCGGAATTTCAATACGTTTACTTCGACAAAAATGACAGTTTGATGGTTCGCATTAATCCGGTTACTTTTGACGAATCAATCGTATTTTGTGGCAGAGGTGATGAAAAAAACAACTTCTTGATGGAATTGTACCTCAAAAACGATGAGGATCGAAACAAAATGTTTACAGTATTCGATTTCGGCCTTCAGCAATTTCAGTCCAATATTGATTCTTCCTATGCTTCAAAAAAAGAATTTTATGAAGTGAAGAAAAAGGAAATCGCCTGGAATGAGTCTTTTGATGAATACGCTCAATCATTATTGAATTTCCAACATTATTCCAAAAAAGAAATTTATCCCATTGCTCATTTGGTCAGAACCGGCTCAAACATAAAAGATTCTTTACCTGCCGATTATTATGCGTATCGAAATGAAATTAATTTTAACAATGCCAACTTAACTAATTTTTCTCCTTTTGTCAGATACTTAACGCATTACATGAACAATGTGTCGTATCAATACAACAATGCTACAGAAGATCAATTAAAGATAAGCATTCATAAGCTCAATGTAATAGATACACTTTTTAAAATTCAACCGGTTAAAAACAAAGTGTTAAATTCTATAGCGTTTTCTTACTTGTTGGAAGACCAAAATGTTGACAACAATAAAGTATTCATGAAACGTTTCAATGAATTATGTACCGATAAAGAAATTCTTGATGAAATCAATAAAATTGCCAATTCCATTCAGCATCTTACCGTAGGAAACGAATTACCGGAAGTAGCAATCATTGATTTAAATGGAAAAACGATCAGCAGCAAATCTATTTTAAAGAATAAAAGCGTGGTTTTCTTTTGGACGGAAGATGCAACGGCACATTTATCAGCCTCGCACAAAAAAGCTATCGAATTTCATAAAAACAATCAGGACTATCAATTTATAGCAATTAATATTGACAGCAACCACGACAAATGGTTGGCCACTTTATCTAACTATAATTTTGGAACCGTAAACGAATTCCGAATCAAAGACTTCAGCGAACTGAAAGAAAAATGGGCGTTCACCAAATTGCAACGAACCATCGTAATCGATGAAAAGGGTACCATTAAATACGGTTTTGAAAACATGTTTGATGTCAACTTCGTCAAATGTTTAAACTAATAAACAACAACACATAAAAAAACCGCTACTGTTAAAAAGTTAGCGGTTTTTTAGTATTGTAAAATGGTCTATTATTGATTCGCTTTAGCGTGATCTGCTAAAAACTGAGCCAATCCGATATCTGTTAAAGGGTGTTTCAACAAACCATAAATCGCTGATAAAGGTCCGGTCATTACATCGGCACCAATCTTCGCACAGTTCACAATGTGCATGGTGTGACGTACCGAAGCCGCTAAAATTTGAGTTTCATAACCATAGTTGTCATAAATCTCACGAATTTCTTCAATTAATGTCAAACCGTCTGTTGAAATATCATCCAATCGACCGATAAATGGCGACACATAAGTAGCTCCTGCTTTGGCAGCCAATAAAGCTTGACCTGCAGAAAAAACCAACGTTACATTTGTTCGAACGCCTCTGTCTGAAAAATATTTACACGCTTTCACGCCTTCTTTTGTCATGGGTAATTTTACCACAATTTGCTCGTGTAATTCAGCTAACTCCTCCCCTTCTTTAATCATTCCTTCATAGTCGGTTGCAATTACTTCGGCACTTACATCTCCATCCACAATTTTACAGATTTCGACATAATGTTTCAAAACGTTGTTTTTTCCGCTAATTCCTTCTTTGGCCATCAACGATGGGTTGGTAGTAACGCCATCTAAAACACCTAAAGCTTGTGCTTCTTTAATTTGTTCTAAGTTGGCTGTGTCAATAAAAAATTTCATAGGTGGTTGTGTTTTAATTCGGATGCAAAATTAAGAAATCAAATGCAATAGTTTCAAAAAAGTTTGTTTCAAGTCTAAAGTTTCAGGTTTCAGGTCTAGCAAAAATCCTAATATATTTCTCGCAAAGTCGCAAAGACGCATAAAACATGACCGAAATCTGAGTCTGCTCGAGAACATAAATTTCTTTTGACCTTCCTAAAAAGTATTCGCGTATAGATTTAAAACAACAGATAGCTAGTTTAAGATCACGCAAAAATCCTACAATATTAAGCAAGGTCTCAAAACATCGTCAAGAACGTGCGTCTTTGCGTCTTTGCGACTTTGCGAGAAACTACTTTTACATTTTTACATTGAATAAAAGATAGCGAGCAGCAGAAACAGCTTCGATTTAAAGCTTGTAATGCTTCATCAACATTTTTTCATACACCTTATCCGGTAAAATTCGCTTTAAAACAATTGAAAAACGCTGCATAAAACTACCAACCTTATAATGTATATTCGGTTTTGCAGTTTCGATGATCTTATAAATCGCATACGCCATTTCATTGGGATTACTTCCCGAATCCACGTGTTCGTCCATCATTTTCAAAGTATTTCCGTAGGGAATTTTATAAGCT
>NZ_JBILTE010000018.1:0-23505 GCF_044371705.1 Flavobacterium sp.
TCACTTTTTTATTTAGTATTATTAATTCTTTTATTTATCAGATAAGAATAATACCCAGGTCACAAGTTTCCTTCAAAGCTTCAGAGGCGTCGCCCGTCCCTGCCGGAGAACTGGGGTTGACGGTTTTGCATCCTCTTTAATTAATTTTTTCTAAAAATTTACAATAAAAAAACCTCCAAGTTTCCTTGAAGGTTTCAGAGGCATCGCCCGGATTCGAACCGGGGTAGACGGTTTTGCAGACCGGTGCCTAGCCGCTCGGCCACAACGCCTGATGTTTGAGGGGCAAATATAGCAATTAATTTGGAATTTGGAATTTGGATTTTAGAATTTTTGCCTTAGGTTCTAAATTCTTCCATTTGAATGGTAACCGCTTCTACATCACCACCAATGGGCGGATTTAATTTGGAAACAGCAATTGTAATTGTTGAAATAGAAGGAATTTCATCGAAAATTCTCTTGATGATTCGATGAGCCACATGTTCCAATAATTGCGAACGAACGGCCATTTCTTCCACCACAATTTTGTTTAAATGGACATAGTCAACGGTGTCTTTTAATTGATCGGTAAGCGAGGACTTTCGTAAATCGGTTTTCACCTCCAAGTCAACACTGTAGTCGGAACCAATTTTACTTTCTTCAACTAAACACCCGTGAAAAGAATACGTGCGTATGTTTTTTAAACGGATAATGCCCATTTTAGTATTTTTTAAGTATTAATGTGTACACGGGCAATTGCTGATTCCTTGAAATACATCCACTCCTAATGTCAACATATGTGTCCCTGAATTATATCCTAACAACTCATTAACGGTGACTTGATAGGAGTAGGCAACATAAAAGTTTTTCTTTTTCATGCCAAACATGGGTCCAACATTTAAAGGTTCCAACAATTGATCATTTAAGAAGCGATAGGAAATTCCCGCCCAATAATAATCATCAAAGTTAAAGAAACGAAACTTTAAATTCAAATCGGTTGTAGAACGAGCGTCGCTTTCAAAATATTGGAAGTACATTGAGGGTTCAATTTCGTAGTTTCTACCGGAATTTTTGCCAATAACGTAGCCGGTGTAAACCTGATAGTTTCTCAAAGCAAGCGGTTCAATGCCTGTGAACATATCAATATCTTTATTTAAAATGTTTCCAACAGCAAAGTTGAGATAAAAATTTTCTTTTCGGTACAAAGCACCTATATCAAAATTGTGGTTGATTAATCGACGGTCATCGGTTACTGCAACGTCTGTTCCGGTGAAGTTTTCTATATCAATTCGAAATTGATTATAGTTATACGAAATACCAAAAGACAGGAATTGCTCCATTGCTTTGTCTAAAATCAAGTGATGGGCAAACGAAACTTTTGCTCCGGTTTGACGAGTGTTGCCGTTTTTATCATTGTACAAGTACAAACCCACGCCTGACTGATTGTGGATTCGCAAATCGGCAGCTATGGATTGGTTTTGTGGAGCATCGTCAATACCCACCCATTGGGTAAAACCGTTGACACGAATTTTAGCATAATCACCAACTCCTGCATAACTAGGTGCAATGACAAACGGGTTGTCTGCCAAGTATTGTGTAAACGAAGGTAATGTAAGCTCTTGAGAATTTCCAGTACTATAGAAAATTAGTGCAAGTATTGAAAGTATAATTTTTTTCATTTTAGGAGGTTTTATAAAAACCGACCTCGGATTTGGGGCCGCCCGAAGTCAGTTTTCAAATTTATCTATATAAGGTTACATTTCCAACTATTTGTCTACCGTCTCCTAAAGATATGGTGTACCAATAATCTCCGGTAGGAAGTTCATTGCCATTGTATTTGCCATCCCATCCAGCATTGGCACCAAATTGAACTATTTTTCTTCCATAACGGTCGTGAACATATATTTCAATATCCGGGAAACCAGCAGTATTTGTCGGTGTCCAAAGGTCGTTTTGTCCGTCATTATTTGGTGTGAAGAAGTTTGGAATTTCAATATCAACAAAAGTCATTGCAATAGTCGCTTCGGCTCTACATCCAAAGGAATCAACTACTTCAACAGTATACGTTCCTGTGGCATAAATCTGGAATACATTGGAACTTCCTTGGTTATAACCGTTTAGGAAGTAAGTATATATTCCGGAACCTCCGCTTGTAGTAGCTGTAAACTGATTTAAACCGGTTTCGGCCAACGTAATTGCTAAAGGAGTAATGTTTGTTACTGTAAACGATACTTCTTCGGTACATCCATTAGGATGTATTACAGCTATGGAGTGATTTCCTTCACTTAGGTTGGTAAATGTATTGCTGCTTTGAGGAGTTCCTCCGTCTAAGGAATAACTAACCACATTGGCGATTGCAGGATTCACGGTAACAATAGCAGTGTTTTCAGCATTGTTGCTCAAACAGCCATAATCTACACCAACCTCAGCTTGTATATCCGCAAAAGGATCAAGAGTTACGGTAATGGATGTCTGACAATTGTTGGCATCTCTTACATAAATGGTGTAGGTTTGACCACCGGTTAAGTTTTCAAAAAGCACTTGGTCCACTACAAAGTTTGAATTAGCACTTAAGCTTGTAGAATAGGGCAGTGTACCACCCGAAATTTCTAATTCTATCGCACCCATTGAGTCACCAATACACATGTCTTGGAATACATTTGCTGTTGTTGCGGTTAAGGCTGATGGCTCACTTACTTTCACAATCAAATTAAACGTACAACCTATGGCATCTTGCACAATTACGGTGTAAGAACCTGCTGCAAGATTGTTAAACGTATTATTTGAACTGAAGTTTGTAAGATTTGGCGAAATAGCATATTGATACGGTGCTGTTCCTCCGGTTGCATTCACAACTGCAGAAGCGTTGGCTAAGCCAAAACAAGTAGCCGGAGTCATTACATACGTTCCTTGGACAGGAATACCTGGATTAACGGTGAATGAAACAGTTTTCAAACATCCATTAGTGTGTAGTACAGAAACAGAATGAGTTCCAATGGCAACGTTTGTAAAGGTAGCACTTGATTGATAAGCTCCGCCATCTAATGAATAGGTTACATCGTTGATTACTGCAGCATTTACAGAAATAGTCACTGTATTTCCAACCACATTATTCAAACAAGCATAACTAATAGCAGCTGTTGGATTAATTGCTATCGATGGATTCAACGTAACCGGAATAGATGTGATACAGTTATTGGCATCTCTCACAAAAATAGTATAGGTTACCCCACCTACTAAATTGGAGAAGGTTAACTGATTTAGAATAAAGTTAAACGTATTGTTTAAACTTGTAGCATACGGTGCTACACCGCCTGAGATGTTTATCGAGATTGATGCATTGGCATCTCCTTGACACAATTCTTGAGTAGTAGCAGTAACATTTATCACAACCGCATTGGGTTGCGTAATGTTTACCGTTTGAGTAGCTTCACATCCAGCCGCATCTTTAGCAATGATTGTATAGGTTCCTGCCGCTAAACCAGAATATACGGTTTGCGATGTAAACACGGTTAAGTTTGGAGTAACAGCATATAAAATAGTTCCGTTTCCACCACTTCCCGAGATACTGAAACTTCCTGAATTGGTTCCGTTACAAGTAACGTTCGTTACAGAATTTACAGCTAAGGCAACAGGTACAATGGTATTAATGTTAATGGTAACCGATTGAATGCAACCGTTTGTATGTTGAACATTCACCGTATGTGAACCAGGTGTTAGATTTTGGAACACATTACTCGCTTGATAAGCTCCACCGTCTAATGAATAGGTCACAAAATTAAGAACCGGAAAGTTTACAGAGATTGTAACCGTATTACCAGGTGTGTTATTTGCACAAGCATATGCAACTGTTGCAATTGGGTTGATGGTAACTGGAGCATTTAATACTACTGGGATGGAAGAGATACAGTTGTTGGCATCTCTCACATATATAGTATACGTTTGACCACCGGTTAAATTTGAAAATGTAAACTGATTGGCCACAAATGAATTGGTGTTATTCAAACTCGTTTCGTAAGGAGCTACACCACCTGTAATTGAAATAGTGATACTTGCGTTACCATCATTGGTACATAATTCTTGAGTGATAGAAGTTGTAGAAATAAGTATTGCAGCGGGTTGATTTATTGTTACAGTTTGAGAAGAGGTACAACCAATTCCATCTTGTGCAACCACAGTGTAATTACCAGCAATTAATCCGGAATAAACAGTTTGAGATGTGAAATTAGTTAAATTCGGACTGATAGCATATAATATGGTACCTGTACCTCCGGTAGAAGAAAGAGTAATTGTTCCGGTGTTTCCTCCATTACAAAGCACATCTGCTGTTGCTGAAATCACAATATTAACTGGTTGATTGTTATCAATTGTAACTTGAATAGCTTGGATACAACCGTTGGTATGTTGTACTTCGATTGTATGTACTCCTGGAGTTAAATTTTGGAACACATTGCTAGATTGATAAGTTCCACCATCCAGCGAATAGGTTACATCGCCTACTATAGCACTATTTACTGTCACCGTTACGGTGTTTCCTGGAATATTATTGGTACAAGAGTAAGTTACAGTTGCAGCAGGATTAATAGTAACCGGAGCATCTAATAGCACAGGGATGGAAGTGATACAGTTGTTGGCATCTCTTACATAAATGGTATACGTTTGACCACCTGTTAAATTTGAAAATGTAAACTGATTGGCTACAAATGAATTGGTGTTATTCAAACTAGTTTCATAAGGAGCTACACCACCAGTAACCGAAATAGTGATACTTGCGTTACCATCATTGGTACATAATTCTTGGGTAACAGCATCAATTGCAATAACTACGGGAGTTGCCTCAGTTAACGTAATCGTTTGAGATGTGGAACATCCTAAATCATCTTGAGCAACAACGGTGTAAGTTCCGGCTACTAAATTATTGTAAACTGTTTGAGAAGTAAACGTTGTTATATTTGGACTTATTGCGTAAACTACTGTCCCTGTTCCACCAGTTGAAGAAACAGTGATACTTCCGGTATTAAAACCATTACAAAGAATATTTGTAGTTGAATCAACAGTTAATGTTACAGGTAAATTGTTATCAACTGTTACTTGAACAGGTTTTGTACAACCATTGGTATGTTGTACATCGATTGTATGAATACCAGGTGTTAAATTTTGGAAAATATTACTTGTTTGATAAGCTCCACCATCTAATGAATAGGTAACGTCATTTACTGCAGAAGCATTCACTGAAACTGTAACCGTATTGCCTGGAATATTTGCCAAACAAGAGTAGGATATCGCAGCTGTTGGGGTAACTTCAACAGGAGCGTCCAACGATACAAAAGAAATTGTTTCACAACCATTGGCATCTTTTACAAAAATGAAATACGGTAAACCACCTGCAAGTCCGCTGAATGACAACTGGTCTTGAACAAAGTTAGCAGGGTCTTGACTATTTAAACTTGTAAAATAGGGAGCTGTTCCTCCGGTTACTACTAAATCAAATGAACCGTCGTCATCACCTAGGCACAAGTTTTGAACTACATTTGCAACGCTTGCAGTTAGTTCCGCAGGTTCAATTACATCAACACTTAACAGAATAAAACATCCCGATTGATCTTGTACCAAAACACTATAAGTGCCTGGTTCTAAATCATTAAAGTTGCCGTTGGTAAAAAATTGATTTAAATTAGGAGAAATTGCATACTGAATGTTTCCTGATCCACCGGAAGCAATTACTTCAATACTTCCATCTTCGCCACCAAAACACAATACATTGGTAACATTTACTGCAGATACTAATAATTGCTGTGGATTAGTAATAACTACCGGAGTAGATGCCGCTAAGCAGTCACCGCTTGCAACAGAAACCACATAAGTTCCTGCAGGCAAATTAAGAAAGTCACTACTTGTTTGCGGACCGGCAATGATGTTATTTGCACCATCTAAAAGTGTGTAATTATAATTTCCTAAACCTCCCGTTGCATTTGCAAAAATGGCCGCAGTTGATTCTCCAAAACAGTTAACAGTTGCACTGCTTAAATTTAAATTCAAGTTTAACGCCGGAACTGGAGAAATCGTCACTTGATTGGTTAAAACCGCCGCACAGTTATTGGCATCTGTAACATAGTATTGGTAAGTACCGGCACCAACCACATAGGTGGTCGTACTAGTAAAATTGACACCATCTGTACTGTATAAATAGGGAGGTGTTCCACCGGTAGCACTAATGGTTACTTCTGCTAAAGTAGTACACGACAAAGTGTTTGTTAACGATAATGAAGCTACAATTGGTGTTGGTTGAGTAATAGTTAATGTATTGGTTGTAAGGCCGCAATTCCAGCCATCAGTAATAGTAATGCTATATATTCCCACACCTAAGCCGGTAAAAGTAGAACTCGTTTGTGCTCCGGAAGAGGAAACGATTACAGTTCCTGCAGCATTATAAGTATTTAAAATGTATTGGAAAGTACCCTGACCTCCCGTTACACCAATTGCAGAAACACTAGCATTTGTATCACCAAAACAAAGCAAGTTCGTATTTGTAGATGTAATTGCAGCCGAAATAAATGTTGGTGTTGTTAAAGTTACTATAGCAGTCGAAATACAACCTCCGGCATCTTGCACAGAAACAGTATAATTGCCTGCCGCCAAGCCAACAAACAGTGAATTAGGTCCATACGGTTGGATAGTTGTAGCGGTTGTGTTGTTTACCAATTGATACTGGTAGGTTCCCCATCCACCGCTGGCAGTTGCATTAATTTCCCCTGCACTGTTCGTACAAGTCACACTTGCTGTTTGAGTAGCTGTTAAAGCTAATGGAGCACTTGGTGATTCAACAACAATAAAGTTTGAATTAGCCGTACAGAAAGGAGTTGCAGTGGCAGTAATTTGCACCTGGTGATTTCCAGCTACTAATCCCGTAATAGTAAATGGATTAGTTGAGGTGTTTGAATTGCCTGATGCAATAGTAGTCCCAACGCTATTTAGTACTAAATACGAATATGGTCCCGAATACCCGGATGTAGAAATTGTAATTGTACCATTTGAATCGTTAAAACAAGTAACAGGGGTAGCTGCTGTTGCAGTAACATCAATAGTATCAAACGGTAAAATTTCAAACGGAGCTGTAAGTATTGAACAACCTGTCACATTATCAGTTACCTGGAAAGTATAACTTCCCGGAGCCGTTAAAGTAAAAATTGGGTTATTCACTTGCGATGGACCACTTGGTAATAACTCATAAGTGAAGTCTCCCGAACCTCCTGTTACTGCTATCAAAACAGTTGCAGGGTTGAAACAAGTTATTGCAGTAGTTTGATTTACAACTGCTGCCGTAATTGTTGGTAAAGGGTTAATAATTACTGAAGTAGTTTGTAAGCAGTTATTTGTATCTCTTACATAAACAGTAATGTTTTGTACAGATCCATTATCAGCGATCGTAAAAGTATTTGTAGGGAAATAATTGATTCCATTAATACTGTAATTATAAGGAGCTGTTCCTGATGGATTTCCACCTAAATCATTCAGTACAGTTACTGTAAGTAAAGACGTTTGAACAGTGTTGGAAGCATTACATACAAAAGCAGTAGCAGTAGCACTAATTGCTAACAACGAAGGTTCTGTTATAGTAAATGTTGCCAAGCCTTCGCAACCTCTGTCTGAAGTAATGGTTAAATTATAAGTGCCAGCAACCAAACCTGTAAAGTTTCCATTGTTTTGAACAATCGGAGGATTGATTCCATTTGTTAAAGTAAATGTATACGGTGGATTATTATTGGAAGCATCTAAAATAGCTGAAATACTGCCATCACTTCCACCGTTGCAGCTAACATTTACAAAAGAACTAGTAAATGTTACCGGAGTCGGTACAGATAAATTGACTGGAGCTGAAGCATTACACGTACTTGTTACATCAGTCAAAACAACAGTAAAGTCGCCAGCTGGTAAACCGGAGAATATTGCACTTGCTTGAGGTCCTTGAATGGTTACTCCTAAGTTATTTTGTAAAGTATATTGGTAGTTTCCGGATCCACCTATAGCTGCTACAGTTATTACACCATCATTGTTTGCACAGGAAGGTAAAGCTGTAACTACCGGATTCAAATTTAAAGGAGGCAAGATAACAACAGTAACAGTGTTTCCACAGCCATTTGCATCATTAATTTCGATGGTATGAGTACCTGAAGACAAGTTATTGTAGCTGAAATTTGCAGCCACTTGTGCTTGGAAAGTACTTCCGTTTAAACTGTAGCTGTAAGGTGCTACACCATTAACCGTTCGCACCACGGCAATACTGAATCCACCTTCATTTGCCGTACATTGATTGATTACCGATGCGGTTATAGCAGGAATTGGATCTGCTCCAACAGTAATAGTTGTTGGCGTTGATTGAATACAATTATTAGCATCTTTAATATAAACCACATACGTTCCTGCTTCTACGTTAAATACTGAACTACTTGTTCCTGTCCACGTTGTAACTGTAGGAGCAGGGTCACCGGCAAGGGTTAACTGAAATTGATAGGGAGGAGTTCCAAATTGTCCAACAGCAGAAATTTGACCGGCATTTAAATTACAATTATCATTTTGTGTAACGGTTGCTGTTACTTGTAAAATACTTGAAGACTGAGTAATTGTAAACGGCACGGAAGCATTGGTACAACCATTTAATGTCCCTCCAACTTCCGTAAATAAAATATAATAGATTCCAGGACCTAATAAACCGAAGTTATTTACTGTTACTGGAGCTCCTGTTAAAGGTGCTGCAGTTCCAACGCCTCCAACGGGAGTATTTGCTTGCGAATTGAATAGTTGATACGTAACAGACGTTGTAGTTGGTCCGTAATTACTGAATGTAAAACTCACATTTCCATTAGCACTTCCGGTACAAGTCACGTTGTTTACCACGTTAAGGGACGCGACAAGGTTGGAAGGAGAATTAATTGGTGTAGTTGATTGTTCAAAATAGTAACAGTTTGTCACTAAATCATGTACCACAAATGTATATGTTACCCCAGGAGTTAATCCGGTGAAAGTTGATGTTTCCGGAGTCCCAACATCAGCTGGTTGAAAACTCGTAGAATACGGAGGCGTGTTGGTTTCTAAAATACCAAATTCATACGAACCACTACTAACAGCAGCTGTAACAGTAATAATTGCAGTTCCTCCGGTTGTACAATCAGCCGTTGAAGTAGATACGTCAATGGTTAGATCATTTGGCGGAGAGGCTATAACAATGTTTGAAACTGTTTGCGAACAACCGTTTGCATCGACTACTACAACATTATAAATACCATAATTTAAAATTAAGAAGGTATAATTTTCATTTGCGGTTGTGTTGTAAGCTGCAATAAATCCAAAATTGTTATTTAAGGTATAGGTATAAGGAGCGGTACCGCCGGTTACTCCTTGAACAATTATTTCTCCAAAAGAAGTACCTGTTCCAGAACAAGTTATATCAACCGTTGCTATTGTAAATGCAACAGGGCTTGGTTGGGCAATTGTTATCGAAGCAGTATCCGTGCAACTGTTTGCGTCGGTAAGTGTAATTACATAATTACCGGCCGCTAATCCTGAGGTTTGATTACCATAATTCACTCCTGTGGTTGTGTTAACTACCGAAAGCGTAAAAGGAGGTGTTCCTACAACCGGATTGATTCCCACAGTGATTGCAGCTGAAGCTTGATTTGCACAAAGAATAGTTTGAGTTTGCACAACACCAGTTATATCTGGATTTGTGATGGGATTAATTGTAAACACGCCCGATGTAAAACTACAACCTTGCGCATCTGTGAATAAAAATTGATAGGTACCTGGGATAGCAGTAGTTAAATTCAATACAGAGCCAACAACAGGTATAGGTCCGCCGAAAGCACCGCCATTAAAACTAACTTGATAAGAAAAGGGCAAAGCACCACCACTAATAATCGTTTGAATAATGGCATCCGGTGTTACTGAACAATCAAATCCTTTAATAATGGAAGTGCTTCCTATTAATTGTGTGGTAATTGTTTGAGAAACGGTTGCTGTACATCCATTACTATCAGTTACAGTGAATGTATAAGAACCAGGAGTTAAATTTGAAAAGATATTCGAATTTTGATTCGGACCTCCATTATTGTAAACAAATGGAGCCGTTCCTCCTATAACTGCAATTATAATTGTTGAAGCATTTGAAGTGTCATAGCAAGTATCAGATGATGCGTCAATCGCTGCAGTTAGTGAGGAAGGAGCAGTTAAATTAAATGAACTTGAAACCGCACATCCGTTAATATCTGCTACAGCAATTGAATATGCACCCAGCAAAGTAAGATTTGTAAATGTACCACTAGTTTGAGGACCAACTGTTGACGCATTTGGTAATGTTAATGTATACTGATAACTCCCCCATCCGCCTGTTGCAATGGCTACCACAGTTCCATTTGACAAACAAGTTATTGGACCAACTGTTTGTGTAAGCGATAATGCACTAACAGGTCCTGCAACAATAACGGTTGCAGTACTGGTGCAATTTGTTACTGTATCAGTAATAGTAATGGTGTAGGTTGAAGCAGCTAAATTTGCTACGGGGATTACTGTTAAATTTGAGTTTGTTCCCGCGGCTACAATTGTTCCCGAACTAGCTACAACCGAATAATTATATTGATTTATAGCTGCTACATTAAATAGGATCGAACCGTTTGAACCACCAAAACAAGTAATATTTGAAAGCAATTGACCCGTAACATTGATTGGTGCAATGGGGTTAATAGTATAACTTTCTTGATAGGTACATCCATTGGAATCGGTAATTAAAAATGTATAAGTTCCAGCTGTTAAACCAGCGAATACCGGATTTGTTCCGTTACTTAAAGTTATTGGGGCAATAATTTGGTAATTGAATGGAGCAGTTCCGCCTATTGACGTTACTGTTACTGTTGCTACTTGAGCCGGACAAGTCAAAGTAGTTGCCGTAAATGAAGCATTTGTTAATTGGTTTGGAGCTACTAAAGTAATTGTATTTGTTGTGGCAATACAGCCATTGGCATCTTGAATATAAATGGTGTAACTACCCGAAGTAAGTCCGCCAAAATCTACTGCCGGAAAAAAGTTAACTCCGTCTAAACTGTAAAGATAAGGAGCCGTTCCACCTGTTACGCTTCCTGGCTGAACGCTAATGGTTCCCGAATTAGTGATACATGTATAATTTTGCGTAATTATTGCAGTTCCACTAATTGCCGAAGGAGCTGTAATAATAAAGGTTTCCGCAAAGGTACAAGAAGTTGATCCTTGCGATTGCAATAAATTTACGGTATAAGAACCTGCAGGTAGGTTAGTAAAGATTCCTGAATTATTGGAAGCTATCAATACTCCATTCGAATCTAAAAGTTGAAATGTTACAGCAAAACCATTAGTAGTTGTAATGGTATAAATAATTGAACCATTGGCAGCACCACTACATTGTACGTTTTGTACCGCAGAAGTATACGCAACATCAGGTGTAATTGCTATTGTTACCGGATTTGAAGTTGCCGCACAGTTGTTTGCATCTACAACTATAAATTCATAAATACCCGGAGTGGTAATTATAAACGTATTATCTGATTGAAAATCACCTGCGGCAGGATTTTGTGGCACGCCATTAATGCTCCCGATTGCATAGGAGTAGGGTGGATTTCCACCTGAAGCAACCACCGTAATAACTCCGTCATTGCAACCAATACTTTGGGTTACTGAGGCAACTAAACTCAAATTATTTTGATCTAATATATTAACGTTGTCAGTAAACGTACAACCGTCTTCTGTTGTGACAGTTACGGTATAGGTTCCAGGATTTAAATTTGAAAACGTGTAATCATTGTCAATTGTTAAACCACTTGTTAATGAAATCGGACTTGTAATTGAGTAGGTATATTGCGGTTGAGCTCCTGTTACTTGTGCTCGAATACTGCCAAACCCATTGCAATTTGCATTTTGTACAATTAGATTTACCTGGAAATTGCTTAATTGAATACCAATGTTAGGCACTTCAAACACACAACCATTGGTTACACCATTCTGAATAATTTCAACCGTATAAATTCCGGGTGTAGTAATTACGAAATTTGGATTAGATTGATAAGGAACTAAGATAGTTCCGGTTGTTTGATCTACTAACTGAAATTGATAATCTGTTGGAAGATTTGTAATCAATATATTTCCCGGTGTTGTACATAAAATATTTGTAGAAGTATATTGAATATCTAATAAATTGGTAAATACATCAAAATAGAAACGAGAGAAACAACCCTCTTGATAAAAAATTGTTACACGGTATTTACCTGCCGATGTAACATTAAAGTCGGGTCCGGTTCCTACTTGATTCCATGTGCACAACGGATTATTATTCGCACAATTGGCTACACTAACTGGAGGACAACTGGTTTCATTTAAAATTTCCCAAACTACACTTGTTGCATCACTAATTCCTGTTTGGATCAACTGACTATCACCGGTTCCACATAAAAAAATTAACGGTAAGGGTGTTCCGTCATTCGGACAAATAACTACTTGATCCGCAAATGGAATCACAGGATTGGTTTGTGTTGTTCCAAATAGCAGTACATTAAACGTCTGTGTAATACTTAAACAAGGTGAAATGGCAACATTTTGAACAGTGTAAGTTCCAACTGCACTGACAGAAATTGATTGTGTGGTGCCAATTACAGCTCCTAAACTATTGAACCAGGTGTATGAATCGTAGCCATTTGCAGCAGTTAAAGTAATACTATTTCCGCACAAAAAGGCTTCGCTTTCAAATAGACAGTCGTCTAAATCAACTATAAAATTTGATGGACCAAAAACACCAAAACCACAACTATCTAATCCCGCAAAGCTAGGGTCATCAGAGATAATATTGTTATTTAGTAAGCCCTGATAAGTGGTATACGCTTGATTTTGAATTAAATTGGAACAAGCATCTTCAAATTCATTACAAAGTTCGGCAACTTTTACACGTATTTTAATGGTGTAAATTGGATCTCCTATTTGTATTAAATTATTTGGCAGTGTAAATAGTAATTCATCATTTCCGGGATCAAAAGTATATGTAACACCCGGTGCTGCACTTAAATCGACAGAAAGAAAACTTGTGTTGATAGGTAAAATATCACGAATGGTTGCATTTGCCCCATCATCATTGCCTATATTTTGGAAAGTAATCACATATTCAAGAACTTGCCCTAGGTTGACAGCAGCCCCACCAATGTCATTTCCACTTAAATCTTGTACTGTTTTTACTAGTTTGATGTCCGGCTCGATTATTTCAATGTTAAATGCATTGAAAAACATAAAATACGTATCTTGAGTTGAAGTAATTCGCAAGGTTGCCGCTGTTTCATTATTTGGAATAATACTGTTGAGCGGATTGGCGATGGTAATAAGATCCCCATCATATCCCAAGGTATTTAAACTGTTGGGAACTCGTGTTGTAAAATCTAGATTATTTAGTGTAAGTCTGCTGTTAAAAAAATTATTTGCAACATTTAACGTATTACTTAAAGGCGTGAATGTTGCATTAGATGCCGCTTTAAAAAGTAGCTGGTCTCCTGTAATTCTGTTGTCTCCCTCCAATGCTGCCGATGCCAATTTTGCACGAACCGGAAACGGAGCAGGTAATGAATTAAAACCAGTAAAATTTATATCTGTTTGACCAATGGTGGCACGAACGCCTGCAAAACCATCATAGGCAGTAATTAATTTTCCCGTCATTGTTGGATTTTCATAAACAAAGAAAATGGTCCAACCACCAGAAACCCCTCCCCCATTAAGAAAACCTTGGGTTGCTCTAATATTAGCAACTGTATATTCACCCTCTGGATTCGCTAAGCCGTTTACTAAGGATGTAATATCTGCATAACAAGCGTAAGGACTATTGGCAATAAATGCGGGATTTGTAAATCCGTCAAATATTAGTTGACCTGTAACATTTTGGTAGGTTGTTGAGCCAGGAAGTTTGATTCGAACTTGATTAAAATCGTTTGTACGAATATTATCTCCATCGCCTGGCGAAGTTGAGTATCCATTGTTAAATCGGTACGTTGCCGACCAATATAATCCGGCATAAACAATTTTACTACAACCGCTGGCAGGTAATCCCAGTGTTGCACTACTTGAACTAAAAGTAGAGGCGTCTGTATCAACATCAATATATTGCATATTGAGATTATCATTGAATTCAGATGCTGCTCCAAGTAAATTATATGGAACATTTGGGCCGCCTGTGGTTGATTGACGGTTTACAATATTGTTTGAAATCAAGGTCATATCACCCTTTAAGTTCTCTTCATATCGAACAGTAAAAGGAACAGCAACCTGAGCTTGAACAATCAAGTTTGTAAGAAAGAAACAACTGAGTAAGGCAATTGTTCTAAACGGTGCAAAAGTAAAGGTTTTCATTTTGGGGGCTTATTTTATATTTATATTCATAATCCAAATAGTGTCAAAATAGGTGTTGTCAACATTGGTATAATAGGAGATTAGGGCATCACTCCAAGTAGAATGTTTACGTAAATACACATATCTTAAATTATTTTTCGGATTCACAAAGTAATTTGCTTGTACGCCTTGTTTTTTCAATTGATTGATAAAGTTTGTAGCTAAGGCAGGTTCAGAAAATACATTCGCAATAATGTAAAATCCTGGGGCTTGATTCTCTACTTCCAAATAATTTCTTTTGGCCGTAGCTCTTTGTTTAGTGGTTAATTTTGAATAATACTCTTTAATTTCTTCGTCTTTAATTTCAAATTTAGGAGTTTTTAAATCTGCTTTTTTTGACGCAGGTTTTAGAGCATCTAGTTTCGAGGTTAAGTCTTTTTTTGCTTCATTGGCAGGAGCGGTTTTAGCGGTTGTTTGTTTTAGGTCTTCTTTTTCTGTTGACGATTTCATTGCTGCTTGAATGGTTGAAATGTCTTTTTTAGTATCGGTTGTACCTGCACTTTTACCGTTTTTAGTAATAGTTGTAGTTGTTTCAGTCACCACCGTTTTTTCTATAATTTCTTCAAAATCAGTTGTTTTTTTATCGGAAGCTGTTCTTTCTAATCGCTCGATATAAGCCATTAAATTGTTAATTCTATTATCAAATTCTTCTTCTTTCATTTTAGAAATAGAATCTTCCTTCACAATCATGTCCAGTAATTTCAAATGTGTTTCATTTAGTGTCATTCGCAATTTTTCAATTTCGGCTTTTCTGCTCAAATCAACCGTCTTTTCATTAGCTAAAGTTGATTTATTTTGATTTTCTGGTGCGTAAACTGTTTCCTCTTCTACCCATTCTTCTTCGTCTTCAATCACTTCAGTGGCAATTAGTTCCTCATTCATTTCGTTTGTTACTGTTTCCGTATTGTTTTTTGTGTTATCAAATATACTTGTTGATGGGTTATCTTTTTTATAAGGAAATCTAAATGCTAATGTTATTTCGTGCGTAGGACCGAAGTTTATAGTACCTTCTCCAATCACTCGTTCATACGTATAACCCAGCGATAAGCGATTCGTTAAATGGCCACCAAGTCCGATGCTAACACCATAATAATCATCAATGCCGGTTTGAACCCACCCCAAATAAGGAAAATTGACCAAAAAGGATCCGCCAATTTTAAAGTCTTCTATTTCGTTTATTCTGCCTCGCATCATAATTCTGAAAAAGCCATCATCAAAAATACCTTTCTGATTGGTCAAATAGTGATGATACATCACGTGTCCGGAAAAAGTTTTGTTGGAGTATTCCTCAATCATCGAGCTAGATTTAAAATCATAGTCTACCAGATTTTCGGCATATACTCCAACATCAAAACTTCCCCATGTAACATTGATCCCCGGTTTCAATGTTAGGACGGAATTGTTAGCCAACTCCATTATGGCAGGATCAGGCTCACTACTAACAGCTCTATTGCTGTTAACCCCCGTTGCGTAGTAAGCCAAGTTGAATCCCAGTGCCAATGATATTTTTTCTTTTAATTTTATTGAATACGCATAGTTTGCAACGCCACCAAAACTTGTGATAATACCTAAATTTTGTTGGTATAATCCAATGCCGGCTCCTGAACGCTCGCCAACCTTACCTGCATAACTTATCATGTATAATTCAGGGGAATCGTTGAATTCAATCCATTGATTTCTGTGGTATAACGTTAGATAGGTATCAGTTTCTTTTACAAAAGAAAAGGCAGGATTAATCAAATGACGGTTAAAAACCAACGTGTTTTGAGTAGGCACATTAAAGGTCAATACAGGTCCGTCTTGTGCTTGAATAAATTCAAACACAAACAAAGCCAGAAAAATATATAAAAGCCTTAAATTCATTGCGTTTATTCGATGATGGTAATGGTGCCTTTTTTAGTTATTTGATTGTTTTCAGAGATGGTATAGTAAACAACCGGATCTTTTTTAGAATATGAAAAGGTGTTAGTTGGCCAATTATTTTGGTAGTTTCTACTTCTAAAAATTACTTTTCCTGAAGAAGCATAGATGGTGATTTCTACATCTTCTTTGTTTGTATATTTTTCAGGAATAGCCCAAAGATCGTTTCTTCCATCGTTGTTGATGGAAACAAAATTTGGAATTACAATACTGTTGTTTTCTATTATAGTTACATTGAATATTTTTACAATTTCACAGTTTCCAACCATTGCAATTAATAAATAAGAACCTGCTTCAGAAACGCCATAAGATGGACCCACAGCCACTAAATCATCTCCAAAAAACCATTGATATGAATCGCCTCCTGTTGCATAAACCATTTTGGTTGAACCTTCAAAAACAGTAAAGTTTTCAGCCTCACTTAAAGTTACATAACTTTCGTCGATGGCATTAACGTTTACCTCGTTTGAAGTATAAGTACAATCACTCACAGTTACTACTAAATAATACGTTCCTGCGGAAGTAACGGTTAATTCACTTTGACTTCCGATGCTTTGAGTTGTTCCTGATCTAAACCAATTGTACTGGTAATTGGCTTGATTGGCATTGGAAGTTAACAAGGTGCTTCCGCCGTTTTCACAAATGAATTCTGCGTCAGCAACGACTGTTACCTGTATATCTAATCCAAGTTTAATAACCACTATGTTAGAAATAATAAGATTGAAATTAGGAACTACTACTCGTAATTCATAACTGCCATTTTCGGTTAATGACGTAATATCAAGTGTGTTTTGATTGGAAGAAACAACCAAATTATTGTTGCGGTACCATTGATAAGTATAACCATAATCATTATTCAAAATAGAAACAGTTCCAAGTGATGTAGTCGCATTAAAAGATGTAATGCGAAGTTGTGTTGCGCTGTTAGCACAATCAGCATAATTTGATGACGGAGCGATTACAACTGTAAAACTGTCGGGATAAATCAAATCAACAACAGCTTCTTGCGTTGAATTACATCCTTGTGTTTGTGTAACGATTACTTTATAGGTTCCGTTTAATGTCGCTGTATAAGCGGAAGAATTTGCACCTGCAAGTAGCACATTATTTCGGAACCACTGAAAAGTTGGTTGAACAGCATCGGTTGTAACTTGTAAAACTTTTGACTCACCAGGTATAATCACATCGGTTGCAGGGACATTTAAAGTAGCAGTATAGGTACTTTCTTGTAAATCAATTGTGTTTGATGTTGACGAGCAAGAGCCATTAGATACAATTAAATAATAGTTTCCAATTTCAGAAGCAGCATAGTTTGCAACATTTGAGTTTGGAATTAAAGTGCCATTTTTATACCAGCTGTAGGTATAAAGACTACTAGTTTCAGAACTAGAAAGCGTAATAGTATTTCCATTGCACAAACTACCTTGAGCCGTTATTGTCGGAGTTGTAATTGCTAATGCAACTGAAACATTATTTGAAATAATCACACCATAATTTGGTAAAGTTACACTTAATGAGTAGGTGCCGTTTTGAGTAGAATTACTTATATCATGGGTTGTATTATTTGCACCAGCAACAGCATTGGTGTTTAGCAACCATTGATAAATGAATGCAACATTGTTTGGATTTACATTTATATTCCCTTGCGAAGTTTGAGCAACAAACGAGTTTATTACCAATGAAGTAGAATTACTAACACAGTTTTGATAGCCGGAGTTTACATTTATAGTTAAGACAAAACTAGTTGGATATACTAATGTTACACTTGCTTCTGCAGTAATAGTGCAACCATTTCCTGCTTCTGTAGCAATTACTTTATATATGCCATCTTGAGTTGCAGTATAGCTTGAGGCAGTAGCTCCTGCAATTAAAATGTTGTTTCTATACCATTGATACGTTGGTTGATTTAGTGAGGTGGTAGTCGTCAAAACTTTTTGCTCACCCGGAAGAATCACATCGTTTGCCGGGTTTTCAATAGTTATTGTTCCGGTTGCAGCTTGAATGTTCCATAAATTTGATGTTACAGGACAACCTGAATTGGTTACAATTACATAATAGGAACCTTCTTGATTGGTGCTTAAAGTAGCACTAATTGCTCCTGAGATGGCAGCAGCATTTCTGTACCATTGGTATTGATATTGGCTTCCGGAATATGTACTACTTAATGTTACTGTGCTTGAAGAATTACAATAAGTTCCTGTTTGACTAATTACCGGGGCTGCAGCATTTCCTAAAGTAACAGTGATGGTGTTTGAAGTAACAGGATTGGTGATGTTTGGAATCGTTACAACCAAATTATAATTACCATTACCTAAAGTTTGATTAACAGGTAAAGTTAAAGCAGTCGCACCTGCAATAGGCTGATTATTTTTATACCACTGATACCCATAATTAAAGTTATTATTCAAAATACTTATGGTTGAAGTGGATGTTATTGCATTGAAGGAAGTAATTTCTAATGTTGTGGAAGAACTTACGCATGATTGATAGTCGCCAGTTGTATCAACTACAAGGCTGAAACTGTTTGGATAGATTACATTAACGGAAGCTTGATCAACCAATGTACAATTTTGGGTTTCTGTTACAACCAAAGTGTATAAACCAGATAAAGTTGCCGTGTAGGATGAAGACGTGGCTCCTGAAATATTTACACCATTTCTTCTCCATTGATAGGTAACATTTACACCGTTATTAATAGAGTTAATACCTAATTGATCTCCTGGAATTAGCACTTCTGTTGCGTTTACATCCAAAGTAACTTCTAAGTCTTGAAGTTCCAAGAACATTTCGTCCGATTCAAAAACACACGAGCCAACAGTGATGATCAACTTGTAGGTTCCTTCTAAAGTGGCATTATAAGTTGCATTTGTTGCACCGGTAATGGCAACGTTATCTCTATACCATTGATACAAATACGCAGTATTTTGATTAGAGGATACTAATGTTTTGCTTGAACCCGCACAAATAACATCGCCCCCGTCAGTTGTATCTATTGTTAAAGTAAATCCGGCAACCGTATTAACAGTTATGATATTTGAATAGGAATTCATCACACAAGTTCCATAATCTACAATAACATAGTAGTTGCCTGCTTCTGTCACATTTAGTGTTGGTCCGGTAGCTCCTGCAACCACAGCAAAATTTCTGTACCATTTGTAAATCAATCCGGGATAGAATAACGGTGAAGCCGGTGTTCCAGTATTATCTACTTGTAAAACTACGGTTGATCCTTCACACGAAGTGATGCTTCCCGCATTGTTATTTATAGAAAAAGGCTGATTATGAATGGCATAATAGGCAGGGAAACTAACACTCGCAGGACTTGTAGCTGAAGGAGCAGTGCTTCTTACCCGTACTCTGTATCCTTGGCCAGCAGTGTTTGTAGGTAATTGAAAATTTGTATTAACCGGAGATGTTGCACTTGTAAGTGTTTGAACTACTGTGGCAGTACCAAATCCTCCTGTTGCATCAGACAATTCAACAATGAATTGATTTCCTGCTTGTAAGTTCGCCGGCGGGAAAAAAGTAAATGAAACGTTATAGGTATTGAATCCTGCAGAAGCACAGGCTTGTGAGAAGCCTAAGGTAGGTGTGCCGATAACTATTTGTGCTAATCCATTAACGGCACTAAACACAGTTAGCAATAATAGGATTAAGAAATAGCGATATTTTGGGGTACAGTTATACATACAATACTACTTATACTTTAATTGCCTCTACCCCTAAAAGCAACAAAATATATTTATTACATTAAATAAACCAAACTACACATTTTTCTGTTTGACAAACAAGGTTTGTTTCTGACAGAATTTCAGTTAAAAAACTGAACATTTATTTTCATGAAATAGTATTATAGATACACTCAAAAATGAAGGCATAAATAATATAGTTCGAAGATAATATATTTTGTATGTTATAAACAAGTTATGAACATTAATTTTTTATATTTTAATTAAAATATGTGGAAACCCGTAATCCAAAATCATTTTTTTGTAAGATAATTAACTTAAAAAGTGTTTTTAGTCGATTTTATTTGCATTTTATCGATATTTTTATTTGCCTGCTTACGTTCGGAGGTTTGCTTGAATTTGTGTATTTTTGCACTTCAATTTGAAATTATGTCTGAAGAAAAAGCATTAAATTTTATCGAACAAATTATCGAAGAAGATTTGAAAAATGGATTTCCAAAAGAGAAACTTCGTTTTCGTTTTCCACCGGAACCTAACGGCTATTTACACGTGGGTCATGCTAGTGCCATTTGTTTAAATTTTGGTTTAGGAATTGATTATCAAGCACCTGTAAACCTTCGATTTGATGATACAAATCCGGCTAAGGAAGAACAAGAATTTGTGGATGCTATTAAACGTGATGTTTCTTGGCTGGGATTTCAATGGGCCGAAGAACGATATGCTTCCGATTATTTCCAACAATTATACGATTGGGCTGTTGAATTTATAAAAAAAGACAAAGCCTATGTAGATAGTCAATCTTCTGAAGATATGGCCAAACAAAAAGGAACGCCTACGCAAATAGGAACGAACAGTCCATTTAGAAATCGCTCCATCGAAGAAAATTTAGATTTATTTTCTCGCATGAAAAACGGTGAATTGCCGGAAGGAACGCATGTTTTACGTGCTAAAATCGACATGGCTTCTACTAATATGTTGATGCGTGATCCAATTATGTATAGAATTTTACATAAACACCACCACCGTACGGGTAATGATTGGTGCATTTATCCAATGTATGACTGGGCTCATGGCGAAAGTGATTATGTGGAAGGAATCTCTCATTCCCTTTGTACACTTGAGTTTTTGCCACATAGAGAATTGTATGATTGGTTTTTAGATCAAATTTACCCTGAATCAAGTTCAGGGTCAAACAACTTAACAAAAGTGCGTCCGAAGCAAAGAGAATTTGCACGAAGAAATCTTTCACACACTGTGGTTAGTAAACGAAAATTGATGCAGTTGGTTCAAGAAGGGCATGTTACCGCTTGGGATGACCCACGAATGAGCACCATTTCCGGTATGCGTCGCAGAGGTTTTACACCAACCGCAATACGGAATTTTGCAAATACGATCGGTATTGCAAAGCGTACCAATCTAATCGATGTTTCATTGTTAGAATTTTGTGTTCGTGAAGATTTGAATAAAATTACTCCGCGAGTGATGGCTGTTTTGAATCCGGTGAAGTTGGTGATTACCAATTATCCCGATGGACAAGAAGAATGGTTGGAAGCTGAAAATAATCCGGAAGAGGAAGTAATGACGTACAGAAAAGTTCCTTTTTCTAAAGAATTGTATATAGAAAGAGAAGATTTTCAAGAAGAAGCTCACAAGAAATTTTTCCGTTTGACTTTAGGAACAGAAGTTCGTCTAAAAAATGCTTATATCATTAAAGGAGAATCAGTTATAAAAGATTCAGAAGGAAATATTATTGAAATTCACGCCTCATATGATGTTGATTCTAAGTCCGGAAGTGGCACCGAAGCCAGTCAGCGAAAAGTAAAAGGCACCATTCATTGGGTATCCATTCCGCATGCAATGGAAGCAGAAATTAGAGTGTACGATCGATTATTTACACATGAAAATCCGGATGGAAATAAAGAAGTAGATTTTAAAGAATACATTAACCCTAATTCTTTAGAAATTATCAAAGGATATTTGGAACCAAGTTTGAAAACGGCAAAAGTGGAAGACCGATTCCAATTTCAACGATTGGGCTATTTTTGTGTAGACAAAGATTCGACACGTGAAAAAATGGTTTTTAACAAAACAGTTGGTTTGAGAGATACTTGGGCAAAAGTTGAAGCCAAAGAATAATATAATCAGTGTCTTTGTCATTCCGACGAAGGAGGACCCGAGCGAAGCGAACTGGCGAAGCAATCGCGTCATGAGATTCCTCTTTCGTCGGAATGACAATTTCGATCGGGTTTTAGATTAGTAAATATAAATTCAATAAGTATTTTTAATTACTTCCTATTTGTTAAGTCACTATAATTTATTATTATACAAATCCCGTTTTGCAACGGGATTTGTTATTATGTGTATTTCTTATTGAATTTTAAAACACATAGATTTTTATTATTAAAAATGACCTTCATATTTTGTTTGTGAGGCATTTTCTAGATTTTGACAGTAAAATATATGTTTGCCTCTTATTTCGTTCAGTAGAATCCATTTATTTGATTTTTACCTTTTTTTAGGTCATTTTTTGAACCTTAGCAAGGTTTTTTATTTTTTATTCGTAATTTTAAAATTAGAAATGATTAAATCATAAAAATTATGTTGAATAGAACCGGAGATACTTTTTTAGCACTTTTAATTGGAACTGCCATTGGAGTTGGAATAGGAATATTATTTGCTCCCGATAAAGGAACAACTACACGACAAAAAATAAAAGATACTTTTGATGAATCAGGAGAGGATGTTTTGATAAAATTCAATGATGTTGTATCAACTATTCAAAACAAAGCAACTGATGCAAAAGCTTCGTTGGAAGAAACTTTGAAAGAAATGGCTTCAGAAGGAAGTTATAAAACAGAAGAATTAATTACACTGTTAGAACAAAAACTAAAAATCTTAAAAGAAGAAAACGCTAAATTCCAAAAATAAATTATGGCTTTTGAAGAATTAAAAGAAAACGTCAACCAAATCCAAGAAGAAACCAAAGCCTATTTAGAAAGTAGTGCGGCGTATTATAAACTTTGGGGATTCAAAGTGGCCATGAAATCGGCATCTACCCTAGTAAAGTTTTCAATGATAGCTATCTGTTTATCAATGGTTTTGCTTTTCGGTTCGATTGCCGGAGCCATTGCACTAGGCTATGCTTTGGATAATTTTGCCTACGGATTTCTTATTGTAAGTGGCATCTATTTGGTTTTCACAATTGCACTTTTTTTAGTGAAAGACAAAATTGTAGAAGGTCCGGTGATGGAAAAATTTTCTGAAATCTTTTTTAACGACTAACTATGGAACCTAAAAAGTATACTTCTTTTGAGCAAATTGAACGAGACTTACAAATCTTGAAGTTGGAGCGTGAAATACATTACAACAAAATTGTTTTAAACTACGAGCAAACAAAAGAAAATTTAACACCTAGAAGTTTGTTATCAAGTTTGTTGCATTTTAGTATTCCCAACAATTTAGGAAGTATTATTAAGAT
>NZ_JBILTE010000136.1:0-6796 GCF_044371705.1 Flavobacterium sp.
TGGTTGGTCGCTGACCGCGTGCCGCCGCCGACTCAAAACAATAGCGAATGCGAATACAGAAGGCTGTGCCTGTATTCAAAGACTATTCAGCTAAGTATCTTATAGGTGGGTTCACTTCCGGTAAGGTACCGACAAAAAATGGTGAAATAAGCATGTAGAAAGCCAATGGTAGCGATGTTTGGACAGGGGTTCGACTCCCCTCGACTCCACAGAAGTTACGATTCAAAGATGTAAGTTCGGTCAGTTAGATGAATTGGCCGAACTTATTTTTTATCAACCGGCTTCATAGAATTATGCGACAGCAATATGCCCAAACATGTGGATGTTTAAGTGGAACATAAGGCATTTTAATAAATTTTTATGCGCTTCTTATTGTTCTCACAAATATTTTTACAATAGAATTGGAAAATCAACCTTTAGAAGCCGGTTATTATTAAATTCTACTATGCACACTTTCGCTTAAAAACTAATTTTCATTGTATGTCTCACCTCCCGGAATTAATCACTGATCTCGCATATATTCTGGGCGCTGCTGCCGTGGTCACCATTTTTTTTAAAAAAATAAAACAACCGGTTGTATTGGGCTATATCCTTGTCGGATTGTTAGTAGGGCCCAACATTAAATTTTTTCCGGGTATCAGTAGTCAGGAGCCAATCAAAATCTGGGCAGAAATCGGGGTGATTTTTTTATTGTTCACACTTGGTTTGGAGTTCAATTTTAAAAAGTTAATGAAAGTTGGGGGAGCAGCAGTAATAACCGGATTAACAGAATTAACCCTCATGTTTATACTGGGATTTGGACTAGGAAAATGGATGGGTTGGCCATTTATGGATTGTATATTCCTTGGAGGAATCATTTCTATTTCATCTACAACAATCATTTTCCGTGCCTTTGAAGAATTAGGGTTAAAATCTAAACAGTTTACCTCGTTGGTTTTTGGGGTATTGATTGTTGAAGACTTAGTAGCTATATTATTGATGGTTGTATTATCTACCGTTGCGGTCAGTCAGAATTTTCAGGGCTCAGAATTGATTTATTCAATTGTAAAATTGATATTTTTTCTTTGTTTGTGGTTCCTATTGGGTATCTTTTTGCTGCCTACTTTAATCAAAAAACTAGGTGCTTTTTTAAATAAAGAAACTTTATTGTTGCTGTCCATTGGTCTTTGCCTGGGAATGGTTGTTCTGGCAAATGAAGTAGGTTTTTCTTCTGCATTGGGTGCTTTTATTATGGGTTCTATCCTTTCCGAGACAAACCAGGTGCATAAAATAGAACAAGTAATTTCATCAATTAAGGATCTTTTTGGGGCCATATTTTTCGTTTCTGTGGGAATGCTCATTGATCCCTCCATTTTAGTTAATTATGCCGGCCCGGTTTTTTTGTTGACCATAGCATTGATCATGGGTAAATTCTTATTTATCACATCCGGAGCTTTGTTAGCTGGGAAACCTTTGCACCAATCTGTGCAAGCAGGTTCAAGTATGACACAAATTGGTGAATTCTCTTTTATTATTGCCACCCTGGGGTTAACATTGGGAGTAATCAGCGATTATTTATACCCCATAGCCGTTGGAGTATCAGTTCTGACTACCTTCATTACTCCTTTTATGATGCAGCTGGCAGATCCGATATATAGATTTTTGCAAAAAAAATTACCGACACAATGGTTAGAATTGATAGATCAATATAGCCGAAGTTCACAACTCATAGAGGGGAAAAGTAAATGGCGACTTTTGTTGCGTTATTATTTTCAACACTTGCTTTTAAATACAGTTGTCATCATAGGAATCATTCTCTTGACTTCCTACTTTATTGAACCTTTCCTCGAGAATTATCTTGGCACAACATTGTTTTCAAAATTGATAATCGCTTTCATGGGATTGTTATTGATGTCTCCATTCATTTGGGCATTGGCCGGAAAAAAAATTCAACGACATGTATATAAAGAGCTTTGGCTCGATCAAAATTATAACCATGGTCCTTTGGTTATGCTGGAAATAGTAAGAACCCTGATTGCTGTGTTACTTGTAGGTGTTCTGCTCCTACAGTTATTTCCTTTTTGGATCAGCCTCTGGGGAACAATTATCGTTTTAATATTGATTGGATTTTTATTTCGTCAGGGGTTACAAAAATTCTATGAGCGAATCGAGGGCCGTTTTTTGCACAATCTGCAAAATCAACAGATTGAAGAAAAAATTGTAAAAAAAGAAACACTTTCTACCTGGGATGCACATCTTACCAAATATGAAGTAAGTCCGACTGCCTTTTTCCTGGGAAAATCATTAGAAGAACTTCAATGGCGCGAAAAATACGGAATTAACATTGCATTTATTGAGCGAGGCGGCGTAATGAAATATGCGCCGGCTCGTACCGATAAAATTTTTCCTTATGATGTAATTGGTGCCATTGGAACGGACCAGCAATTGCTTGATTTTAGTAGTGTGATTTACTTTTCAGATTCCTCAAGTGCTGTTGAAGAAGATGATGTTGACGTTCAAAAGATTGTTATCGATGAGCACGTCAAGTTAAGTGGGAAAACAATCAAAGAATCGAATATCCGAGATTTAACGAACGGATTGGTGATCGGTATTGAAAGAAAAGGTACACGAATATTAAATCCATCTTCTGATACAATAATTGAGTGGGATGATGTTTTATGGATTGTTGGGAACAGGAAAAAAATAAGTTCATTGTTTCGATGAGTAATTTTTTTTCTCTGCCACTAATATATGATAGTACAACTTTGTGCGGTCTTTCAAATGAAATGACATCCTGAATAGTTTACCGTAAATTACCTGCCAATAGTAACCCCAAATGATGTAGACAGGGATGCATTATTCTACGAGGTATAAGCTTGAGCCAACATAATTGTCACCACTTAATTATCAAGCCGAAATTTTACCTGAAATCGCTAATTGGATGTTGTGAAATTCAAGTTTTTTGCCTGAATTGACCATGAGTTATAAATCTCCCCTTTCAAACCAATGAAGCTGACCTGCAGGGTGCGCTCTTTTCCCGTTCCGCTAATTGAAATACGAGCATAATTTTGATACTTATCTACACCAAGGATTCTATAGGAATTGTTTTTTTCTCGCTGATCAAAAACATGTGTGCCTGCTGTTAGTGGTGAAGAAGTAATATCATAAAGTGGGTACATACCAACATTTTTAACTTCAATTATTTCACTGTGATGGCGGTCGCCGGTTAAAAAAATGACTCCCGGAATTTTTGCTTCTTGCAAGAATTGTATAAAATCCTCATATTCTTTGCTGTATTTCCTGAACACATCATATGTTGAAATGGGGTTCAATACCTGACTTCCGGTTGCTATGATGCGGAAATTTATATTCCTATTGGATTTACTGGAAAGAAGGGCGTTTTTCAACCAGTCAATTTGTTCCTTTCCGAACATGGTTTTGTCCGGATTTGATTGACCATTACTAGAATCCCACCAATTGTCATTGGCCCTCCACCAACGATTGTCTAATAAAAAAAAATCCACATCATTCCAGGTGAACTGGGTATAGATGCCTTCATCTTTGTTGCCGTAACTCGGATTGGCCCAAAATTTCATAAATGCATCCCGACTGGTTTTTTTGAGGGGATAGCTCTTATCTGCATCATTCCAACCATAGTCATGATCATCCCAAATGGCGTAATGTGGCATAGATTGTAAAAATGGTTGCAAAATTTTTTGGGAACGATCTGTTGCAGGTCGTTTCATTAATCCCCAGTTACTGTAGTAATCTACTTCTCTGGTGTACCAGTTATCCCCAAGCCATAACATAAAATCTGCTTTTTCTTTAGCCATGGTTGCAAAAATAGAACTGTCACCTCCGTAAGGTCTTCCGGGTCTGTCAAATTTGGACTCATTGATGTAATTACAGCTGCCTGTTAAAAAAGAGAAATCAGGCGGATTAGTTCTCCATTGCCAGAGGGTCTGCGTTCTTACCTCACCTTTTGCAATGGCCGGTCCTTTCTTTACATAAACATAATAAGTATACATTTTTCCGGGTTCTAAACCGGTTAAATGCACTGTTGCAGTATTGAATTCTCCTCCCGGAAGTTTGACTTTTACTTGTTGTGCAGGTCTATCCGCCAAATTCGATTCAATGTATTGAACTGTGACTTCCTCGATACTATCTTCTAAGTGCATCCAAATAGTAGCTGTTCTGAATTCAACATGGCCTATCATCGGACCAGACACAATTTGTGCCATTGATAGGCAAGAAAGAAGAAAGGAGGATAAAAATAGTGTTGTTTTTTGCATGTGATTTTTTACGTTACAAATATGATTCAAATTGTAATGTAAAAATAGTGATTTGTTAAATGAAAATGATGGGACATACATTGATCGGAAAAAAAGTAACTCCAATCAATCAATTGATTAATCTCATTTTCAATTTATTCAATTTGTTGAAAGAGATAACCCAATTACGGGCTTTTTAAGAATCACCATGGTCCTAACTAAATAATCAGCTCCAATTTTAACAAGAAAACCCCGATTGCCATTTCAAATATTGTAAAAATATTCATCGGTATGATTAACGTTGAGTAATCAACATGTACTGTAAATAATCTTTATAATAGATCTTCCATTCAAACGGATTGGAACTGTTGCAGATACTTTCGTCCTTTTTTCAATACTTTTATTATGAGCAATACATGAATTGAAGAGCCCTCTATGCAGGATTCGTCATTTTCACTAATAGGTAGCCAAACACAAATCGCTGGCCCAGTGACAACTTTATATAGTATCCCCAATCAACTGATTGGTTTTGCCATTGTCATTGATGGATATACCGGGTTACAGTACGTTGAACAAACTTAGTAGTTTAGGAGACTTTAGCTAATAATTCATCAACCCGATCTTTCCTTATACTTGTTTTATCTTATAGCTGTAGATTAAGATATTATTCACTTAATATATTTAATTTACGTTACCATTCGATAAGCTCATTCACCGATTATTATAGACTGATATAATAATTATTTAATAACACTTCAGTTCATTACTTGCAAAGAGTACATTATATTTAAAGATGAAAAATTATATTTTTTTTGTTGTATGTCTTCTTATTTTAATTAGCAGTGCTTCTGCTCAGTGGAAGATGCATTCGCATAATGATTATAATCAGGAAAGACCTTTTCATTCAGCTTATAGTTTACAATTCAACTCCATCGAAGTTGATGTTTTTCTAATAGATGGTAGACTATGCGTTGCTCATGATAAAAAGGACATCGACTTATCCAGAACTTTTAATGACTTATATCTGAGACCATTGGATTCTGTTTCACGTATTCACCCGAAACGGGAGTTACAATTGTTGATTGATATAAAAACAGCATCAGTTCCAACGCTTCAGGAAGTTATTACACATCTTCGCAATTATCCTGATTTGATTGCAAATAAACATATCACATTTACCATTACGGGTAATAGACCTACAGTGGAGGAATTTCAATTGTATCCTGATTTTATACATTTTGATGGAAGGCCCGGAGAAATTTATACACAAGAAGCAATAAAAAAAGTTGCTTTAATAAGTGACTCTTATTTCAATTATGTTCGATCAGGAAAGTTTGATGAATCACTTGCCGGAGATGTAGTGAAGAAGGCACGTGCATTGGGAAAATCTTTTAGATTTTGGGCACAACCGGATCACATCAGTGGATGGAATCATATGTTAGCACTAGGAGTTGATTATATCAATACAGATAAGATTGAAGAACTGGCTCAATTCAAAAGTAAAAATACAGTTGAAGTGAAAGAAGAATTGATGAATCGTTCCTTTTTGCATGATTCATTAGTATTTATGCCATATAATAGGATTATTCAAAGTGCAGGAAAAGTGGTACGTTTTGGTTCTCCTCGTCAGGAAAATCATGCGTTGGATATTGTTCGGATACCCAATACTATGAAAGTTGTAGTGCAGGATCGGTATGGGATAGTTGCCATTGATACGAGTGGAAAAATAATTGACAGATTTAATTATCAATCTTCAGCAGTTTTTAAATCGCTCATGAGTACTTATTCAGGCATCCAATCTTTTCTTCGGGGAGATACTACCTGGATAATTTGGTCAGCTGCTGCCAAGAAAGATGCCTATCTGATGTACGCCATATGGAAAAATGAGACTTTTCAACATATCGGCGGATATAAAATTGAAAGAAACATTCCGGCTGAAAATGCCATTCCTAATGAATTATTGTATGATGCAAAAGAATCTGTTGTTTATCTGGTTTTAAATGGTAATAATCAGGTAGTTAAACTTTCCTGGCCTGATAAGCAACTAATTTGGCAAAAACCGAGTGGTGGAATTGCTCCTTATGGTATTGCCAGGTCAAATCAAAAATTATACGTAACGAACTGGGCAGGTCCAATTGCAGCAGATTCGAGTAAAGAAAGAGCCGGTGTTCCCTGGGATCTGGCGTACACTGATCCAAGAACAGGTGCAACTGCCATGGGAACAGTTTCAATACTTGATGAAAAAACAGGAAATATTTTGGGTGAAGTAAAAGTAGGTCTGCATCCCAACGTTATAAAATCTTCTCCCGATAAAAGATTTTTATTCGTGGCGAATGGTAATAGCGATGAAATTTCAGTAATAGATACAAAAAAAAATCTGTTAGTTGAAACAATTCCAATTGGATTATTTCAACATGGTTTTGGTATGTCGGGGAGTTCTCCGGTTGGCTTATCGATTGATAGGAATAATAAACTCTACGTATCCAACGGAATGGACAATGCGATTGCTGTAGTATCATTGGGTCACAAATTATCAAATAGAGGAA
>NZ_JBILTE010000270.1:0-2639 GCF_044371705.1 Flavobacterium sp.
AAAAAACAAAGAAAAAGAAGCCTCCATAAAAGTAATGGATGTAGCCGAATTAATTGCTAATGCACAAGATTTATAATTTACCAATGAAAACACTTCCTCTACTACTACTTTTATTAGTACAAACTATTACGGCACAAAAGCTATCTAAAGATGATTTATCTGAAAAATTAGCTGATAAAGCATGCGAATGTGCGAGTAAAAAAGAGCTCACCAAAGATAATTTCGACGTTTCGTTAGGGTTATGCATCATCGAATCCCTTGGAGGCTACAGCAAAGATGTCGAAAAATACTATGGAAAAAATGCCATCACCAATGAAGAAAAGTTGGAGGAATTAGCCGCAAATATTGGAGTAAAGATGGCCACTAAATGTCCGAAGATATTTAATATGCTTTCATTTGATGACCAGGATTCAGAAGAAGAAATGGAAGAAGAAACAGAAGAAGAATCACTGATGATTTCCGGTAAAGTGACAGAAATTAAACAAGACCAGTTTATAACATTTTCGGTTAAAGAATCTTCAGGAAAAATGAATCATTTTCTACTTTTAGGTGACTTTGACAATGCTTTTTTATTAACAGATAAGGTTTTAAAAGTGGCAGATGAAGCAGAATTTTATTATTACGAATTAGATTTGTATGATGCAAAATTAGGTCGATTTGTGCTTTACAACATTGTCTCAGATATTATAAAAAAATAGCATGTATACTCCTTTTGAAACGTTACCTGATGAATCCAGAATTTGGATTTATCAATCCAATAGAAAATTTTCAGACGATGAAGTAGCCGAAATTGAAACCGGCCTGCATTCATTTTTAGAAGAATGGGCCGCACATGGCACTAGTTTGGATGCTTCCGGAATTGTAAAATACAATCGTTTTATAATACTAGCTGTCAATCAAGAAACACAGCAAGCAACGGGATGTTCTATTGATAAATCAGTAGAATTTATTCAGAGTTTGGAACAAAAGTACCAAGTTGATTTGTTGGATAAAATGAATGTGACTTACAAGCAAGGGGCACATTTGACTCATAAAACACTGACCGACTTTAAAAAAATGGCCAAAGAAAAAGCTGTTTCTGCCAATACCATTGTATTTAATAATCTAGTGAATACAATAGAGGAGTGGAAGGAAAACTGGGAAGTTCCCGCAGGTGAGAGCTGGCACAGCAGGTTTTTTTAAAAAATACTCAATGAAATTTACCAAGAATACATTTATAGTTCTCTTTATTGCTTCCCTTTTTTTAGTTCAATGTAGTGCTAAAAAAGGGAAGCAAGCTATTGTACCATTGCCGGAACCAGCGATAGAAACTGTTAACGAACCCAAGGAAGAAAATTTATCTGCACATATTTTTGAAGCAACTCTTTCCGAGTTAAAATGGGTGGATAGTATTTATAATTCACTAACCATAGAAGAAAAAATAGGGCAATTGTTTATGGTGGCGGCATATTCCAATAAAGATTCTACTCACATAAAATCGTTGGAGAAATTAATTGATGAGCAAAAAATAGGCGGACTCATCTTTTTTCAAGGAGGTCCGGTTCGACAGGGTCAAATGACTAATCGCTTTCAAAAACGTTCTAAAGTCCCTTTATTTATTGGAATCGATGCCGAGTGGGGACTGAGTATGCGATTGGATTCTGTAAGTCGTTTTCCTTGGAATATGACTTTAGGAGCCATTCAAGATTTGGATTTACTAGAAAAAACGGGTGAACAAATGGGTATTCAATCGAAGAAATTGGGTGTGCATTTTAATTTTGCTCCCGTTTTAGATATTAACACCAATCCGAAGAACCCTATAATTGGCAATCGTTCGTTTGGAGAAGATAAAGTAAATGTTACCGAAAAAGCTTTGGCTTTAATGATTGGCTTACAAAACAAAGGAGTTTTTGCAACCGGTAAACATTTTCCCGGTCACGGTGCCACAGAAACCGATTCGCATCACACGCTACCGGTGATTAATTTTACGCAGGAGCATATTAGAGATGTGGAACTGTTTCCTTACAAAAAACTAATTAACAAAGGTTTGGCGAGCGTAATGGTTGCCCACTTAGACGTGCCAAGTTTTGAAAACCGTCCCGGTTATCCTTCGTCTATTTCACAAGCGATAGTAACCAACTTGCTAAAAGAAGAATTGCAATTCAAAGGGTTGATATTTACAGATGCTTTGAACATGAAAGGAGCCAGTAATTTTAAACAGCCCGGCGATATTGATTTGGAAGCGTTGAAAGCTGGGAATGATATTTTGTTGTTTCCGGAGAATGTGCCAGTGGCGATTCAAAAAATAAAAGAGGCTATCGATAGTTCATCTGTATCAGCAGAAAGATTGGAATATTCTGTGAAAAAAATATTGCATTTTAAATACAAAGCGGGTTTAAATTATGTACAACCTATTGATACTAGGTATTTAACACAGTCGATTAATTCTATTGAGTCAGAAGCGTTACAGTATCAACTGTATGAAAAAGCTATAACCGTCATAAAAAATGAAAATACGATACTACCCATCAAAGCAATTGACAAAGAAAAGATTGCTTATGTTAAATTGGGTTCTGACAATCACTTGCCATTTCTAGAGACATTGCAAAAGTATGCTGATGTTCAAGAAGTCAAACACACGAATTTGGATACATTAAAAT
>NZ_JBILTE010000214.1:0-4121 GCF_044371705.1 Flavobacterium sp.
CAACCGAAATGGTTTGGATTGATGAAATTTCCAAACAAAACGATGTGATTTTAGATTGTTTTGTTAAACCTTATGCGTTGAGTGCTCTTTCTTTTGAAAATAGTAAAAGCGTAATCGTGTCTTATCAAAATAGTGAGGTAAGTCAGATTGTTTCGGCTCAACTTTTATTTGGCGTATTTGAAGCCCAAGGAAAATTGCCAGTTTCAATCAATGAAACGTATCAAGTGAACCATGGTTTAACAACTGAAAAATTAAACAGATTAGGATTTACGTCTCCGAAAAATGTTGGAATGAATCCGGATGTTTTGATTCAGATTGACCAATTTATGAATCAAGCAATTGCTGACCGGATGACGCCGGGCGGACAAATTTTGGTTGCCCGAAAAGGCAAAGTAATTTATCAAAAAGCATTTGGTTATCAGACCTATGATAAATTGATTCCGGTAAAGAATTCCGATTTGTATGATGTGGCATCGTTAACAAAAATAATGGCAACATTGCCAAATGTGATGCAGTTGTATGATAGAAAAGTCCTTACAATGGATTCACAGTTAGGAGATATGTTGCCACTTTTTAAAAACACAGATAAGTCAAGTATTAGTTTTAAAGATTTACTATCACACTACGCCCAACTGCAAGCATGGATACCTTTTTACAAAGCCACGTTGGATACTAATGGAAAACCCATGGAAAAGTATTATAGTCAGACACTAAAAGAAGGTTTTACCTATCAAGTAGCTGAAAATCTTTTCATTCGTAATGATTACCGCGATACCATTATGAAAAACATTGCAGAGAGTAAGTTATTGTCGAAAAAGGAGTACAAATACAGTGATTTTGCTTTCATTATCATGAAAGATTATTTGGAGAAAACTACCGGTAAGAAATTGGAAGATTTAGTACAACAGAATTTTTATCAATCTTTGGGAGCTAATCATACGCTTTACAACCCGTTGCATAAATTTGATCAAAGTGTGATAGCCCCAACTGAAAAAGATACTTATTTTCGATATCAAAAAATTCAAGGATATGTGCATGATATGGAAGCAGCTATGGAAGGCGGCGTTGGCGGACATGCAGGATTGTTTTCAAATGCGATGGATATGGCCAAAATGATGCAATTGTTTTTGCAAAAAGGCAATTACGGTGGTGTACAATACTTTTCAAAAGAAACATTTAATGATTTTAACACCTGCTACTACTGTCCCGAAGGAAATAGGAGAGGTGTAGGTTTTGACAAACCACAATTGGGTACTTCAGGTCCCACTTGTGGCTGTGCATCAATGACGAGTTTTGGTCATACCGGATTTACAGGAACGATGGCTTGGGCCGATCCTGAAGAGGAAATTGTCTATATTTTTCTGTCAAATAGAACCTATCCCGATTCAAATGCATCGAATGAACTCTCAAAGAAAAGTATACGTGAGAAAATCCAGCAAGTAATTTATGATGCGATTGAACGATAGGTTTAATTCCTTCTAAAAGTTGTTCGAATAATATCACTCGGAAAAACCACCACACTTTCATGTCCGTTTTTGTGAACGGACGCCACACCAAAATAGAAGTTATCAATTACGATTCCTTCTAATTCAAAATTGTCTACATTGCCTACAAATCTGCTGAATTCCCACTGTGGTGAAGTAGTCAAACGCCAATAAATCTTATATCCAATAATCGAAGGGTCTTCTGCTTTTGTCCAACGTAACTTCGTATTCGGTTCTACAATTCCACCAATCAAAACATTGGTTGGAGCTGGAGGTGCCCATGCAAGTGAAGCCAAATTAATTGCATTCACAGCTGTTAATTTCTTAGCGTACTCAAAATTTACGCCTTCAATCACATCGCCATACTTGATTCCGTTCTCTGTTCGAATATTTTGATGTTGACGCGTATAATTTTCATGAGCTTCCATGATTCTAATTCCTGCATAACCTAAATCGTTGAAGGGTCGGTGGTGTCCGCCACGTCCAAAACGATCCAAACGATAGACCAACATCGGGTTCATTTCAGGCATGTAGGTTTGGGTTTGTTTATGAACATATCGGGCCAATTGTCTGGAAATTCCGTCTACCTCACCACCATAGAAACGACGCATGTTTCGTTCGCGTTCGGTTTCTGTTGGAGGTGTAGGTTCTGAAAATATGCGAAACGTACGATTGTCAATTACACCATCCACACCTTCGATGTTCCCGATCATATCGTTGTTAAAAACACCAATGATTTCCCAGTTGTTTTTCTTGGCAAATTCTGCAAAGCCTTTTCCACCAAACAATCCTTGTTCTTCGCCGGCTAAACCTAAATAGATAATACTGTTTTCAAATTGGTATTTTGATAACACTCGTGCAGCTTCAATCGTTCCTGCCATACCTGTGGCATTGTCATTCGCCCCCGGAGCATCTGTGGTGAAATCCATCGTATCTGAATTTCGTGAATCAATATCACCCGTCATGATTATATAGCGATTGGGATATTTTGTTCCTTTTTGAATAGCAACTACATTCACAATCCAAGTATCTTTTGGTATACGTTCTCCATCATTCGTCGTGACATAATCCTTTTGATAAGATACAGTCAAGCAATTTTTACAATCTTTGGAAATTTTGTCAAACTCAGATTTGATCCATCTTCTTGCGGCACCAATTCCTCGCGTAGTAGAAACCGTATCACTAAAAGTATTTCGTGTGCCGAAATTGGCTAGTTTGCGAATATCTTTTTCAATTCGTTCAGATGAAATGGCATTGATAATGTCATAAATACGTGCATCAGTTTGAGAGCTAACAGAAATTGATGCAAATAGGAATACAAAGTATAGTAGAGTCTTCATTTGAAAATTTTATTAGAACACTAAGATAGAATACAAAAAATGAAATCCATAATTTTAAAAGATTATTTATCTATTCGAAAATTGATGTAGTTGATAGTTTTAAGCAAATAAAAAACCATGCAACTTACTGCATGGTCTTTCAAATAATCAAACTAAACTAAAATTTATTAAAAGCAGTAACTGTTTTCCGCCACTAATTTGGTCGTAATTGTTTCTCTTAATCCTACAATATTTGGCATGTTGGTGTATTTTGTAAATCGACGTAAGCCCATTAACATCATGCGTTGTTCGTCACCTTCCGCAAAGGAAATGATGCTTTCTTTACCTTTTTGTGCCACAACATCAACGGCTTTGTACAAGTATAATTTTGCCATTGCAATTTGTTCTTTTGCTTTGTCTTCACCAACTTTTTTAGCTAACTTTTCAGTACGTAAAACGGTGCTTTCAGCCACATAAATTTCGATTAGCATATCGGCTGCAGCCATTAATAACTGTTGGTGAGCGTCCAAATCCATACCGTATTTTTGAACGGCTGCTCCGGCAACCATTAAGAAGGCTTTTTTCAATTTGCCAACCATTTCTTTTTCCTCCGAGAATAATTCAGAATAATCAGGTGTGTCGAAAGAGGGAATTCCCATTAAGTCTTCTTGTACTTTCATCGCTGGACCTAAAAGATCTACATGACCTTTCATGGCTTTTTTAATTAACATTCCAACCGAAAGCATTCGGTTAATTTCATTCGTACCTTCGTAAATACGGGCAATTCTGGCATCTCTCCAAGCACTTTCCATTGGAGTATCTTCGGAGAATCCCATACCACCATAAATTTGAATGCCCACGATCACTGCAATTTTATATTTCTAAAAAAGATTAGTCTATGTTCAAATATCTGCACTTTTCCATCAAAATCTGATCATTTTTGCCCTCAATACCCAAAGTAATTTTAATATTTGTTTTACGAGCATTAATATTTGATAATGATGTATTTATCACATTTGGCAAATCTAGGTTTTTATAACCTTTTGAGATATAATATAAAATTTCTAAATCTAAACTATCAAATTCTTTATAACTTTCTATTTTGTCAAATTTGAATTGTACACTAGGGGTGTAAATTTTAAAACCTTCAATTACTCTTCTTAAATTATCAACAAAGTTTACTGGAGTTGTATCTCCTTTATACCAAATACCATTTGGATTAGATTTTTTTTTAATATTAAATAGTTCTAAACCTGAATATACAAGTGTAATAATTACAAACTTTGCAAAAGGTGATACTTTTCTGATTTTATTGACT
>NZ_JBILTE010000137.1:0-6725 GCF_044371705.1 Flavobacterium sp.
AAAGGGTCAATTTCCTATGTGCTCACTTTACTACCGCTGTCACTTTTCATCTATTTTATCACTCAAATTAGTTCGGTATCCAATGGTGAGGTTCCCACCCAAATTATACGATGGGTGCCAAGTTTGGAAGTAGATTTGAGTTTTCGATTGGACGGTTTGGCATTGCTTTTCAGTTTACTAATTACAGGAATTGGTACTTTGGTTTTTTTATATACTTCCTATTATTTAAAAGGACACACCTATTTAGATCGTTTTTACGGCTATTTGTCCATTTTCATGGCAGCTATGTTAGGTTTGGTACTTTCTGATAACATGATTAGTTTATTTCTTTTTTGGGAATTAACAAGTATTAGTTCCTTTTTTTTGATTGGATTTAATAATCATGATCAAGGATCTCGTACATCTGCACTTCAAGCGTTAGCAATTACCGGTTTTGGCGGATTATTTTTATTGGCGGGAGCTATTGTGTTTGGTTTTATTGGCGGTACATTTTCCATACAAGAACTTTTAAACAGCGGTATTGACTTTAGAGAAAGTCCGTATTACATAGCATTACTAGTGTTTATATTTGTAGCTGCATTTACCAAATCGGCACAATTTCCTTTTCATTTTTGGTTACCCGGTGCAATGAAAGCACCCACACCTGTTTCCACCTATCTGCATTCGGCAACGATGGTAAAAGCAGGTATCTATTTGTTATTGCGTTTTACACCGGTTTTAGGCGATCACAGTTATTGGACAACCACACTAATTATTGTAGGTGCAATTACGATGCTTTATGCCGCTTTTCATACGTTGTTTCGCACCGATTTAAAAGGAATTTTAGCCTATTCAACCATTGCTGTTTTAGGGATATTGGTTTTTTTAATAGGAATAGGTACTTCCATTGCACTTAAGGCTGCTGTTGTTTTTATAATGGTGCATGCCTTATACAAAGCAGCACTTTTTTTAATCACAGGAATTATTGATCATGAAACCGGTACACGCGATGTAACAAAGTTACAAGGTTTAAAAGCGGTCATGATGCCTGTTGCAGTCGCCGGAATTTTAGCAATGTTTTCCAATGCAGGGATGATTCCAAGTTTTGGATTCATAGGAAAAGATCTGATTTATGAAGCTACTTTGCACAGTAGTTCCGCAATCTTGTTTACCGTGATGGCAATTGTTGCCAATGTTTTATTGCTATATGCAGGCTATCAAGTGGCTATCAAACCATTTTTTGGGGTTTTGCCGAGTGCTTTCAGTACGCTTCATTTACCTGATAAACGGTTGTGGATGCCACCTTTATTGTTAGGAATTCTAGGACTGCTATTTGGTTTGTTTCCCTCATTGGTTGATGCTACTATTTTTAAACCTTTATTAGCTGAAATTCTTCCGAACAATGAGTCGGCTCCGATTAAGTTATGGCATGGCTTCAACACAGTTTTATATTTGAGTACGCTTACACTTTTATTGGGAGCTACCCTTTTATATTTCATAAAGCCAACTTTAAATAAAGAAGCTATTGTACAAAGATTTAAATTTCTTGCTCCCAAAAGTATATTCAGAGGCTTTGGAAACCTTTTTCAAAGATTCGCGATACTTTGGACCAATACTTTTCAAAATGGGTATTTGCGAAATTACATACTGACAATCATTGTTTTTTTAACTTTATTAATCAGTTACTATTTGGTTAGTCATGTTACTTTTCAAGTTGATTATGATACCTTATTGCATTTGACGGTGTATGAAGTAGCTACCGTTTTAATTATGATTGTCGCGATTTTCTTTGCAATTTTCACAGAGTCACGTTTATCAGCAGTGGCAGCCATGGGTGTTATTGGTTATACTATCTGTTTGATTTTTGTTTATTATAGTGCCCCCGATTTGGCAATGACACAATTTACAATTGATACACTTACGGTTATTCTATTTGTATTGGTGCTGTATCGATTGCCAAAATATTTACATCTCTCAGAAACTAAAACACGCCTTCGTGATGGTCTTGTTGCTGTTTTATTCGGATCTTTAATTACGGTTTTGGCGATTGAAGTGTTGCAAGTTAGTCATGCCGGAGAAACCAAACGTTTTTATGCTGAGAATGCTTATGTTTTGGCCAAAGGGAAAAATATTGTCAATGTGATATTAGTCGATTTTAGAGGAATGGATACCATGGTAGAAATAACCGTTTTGGCAATTGCCGCTTTAGGTGTTTTTGGTTTATTGAAATTACGTATCCGAAATAAGTAAAAGAATTAGTTATGAAAACAATTATCTTGCGAACCGCTTCAGCCTTTTTGCTACCACTTTTATTACTTTTTTCAGTATTTATATTGCTCCGTGGACATTATTTACCCGGAGGAGGATTTATCGGAGGATTGATTGCGTCAATCGCATTTATATTATATAGCTCCGCCAACGGACAAGAAAATACAAAAAATTTATTGCATATACATCCCGGATTTTTAATGCCGGTAGGACTTTCCATTGCATTAATAAGTGGTTTAACCAGTATATTTTTTAAAGGAAAAGAATTTATGACCGGTGTTTGGTTTAAAGACCCATTGCCGGTTATTGGAATGGTTGGCACACCCTTGTTTTTTGATATTGGCGTATATTTAGTGGTTGTTGGTGTAACTTTAACGATTATCATGACTATCTCTGAAACCGCATAAACATGGAACTACTACTTGCTATTATTACAGGTTTGTTATATGCAGCGGGTATCTATATGATACTGCGTCGTAGCTTGGTGAAATTAATCATCGGATTAATATTGCTGGGCAACGGTGCCAATATGCTTATTTTTCTGGTAGGAAGAATCGTTAAAGGAAAACCGCCAATCATTCCGAGTGATAGTTCAGTAATTCTTGACACTTATGCAGACCCGGTGCCGCAAGCTTTAATACTCACAGCCATTGTAATTAGTTTTGGTTTACAAGCTTTTGCCATTGTACTAATTAAAAGAGCTTATCAAGTTGTAAAAACTGATGATTTAGATCAAATGAACGCAACAGACGAATTTGCATGATACCACATTTTATAGTATATCCGCTTTTATTTCAATTTGCATTAGCGATCGTGTTGATGTTTTTTTGGCGTGACACACGTATTCAACGAAGTTTAAGTGTTGCCGGAAGTGGTGTTGCATTGGCTTTGGCAATTTATCTGTTTGTTAAAGTTTGGCACATTGGAACCTTTTCTTTTCAAGCGGGCGGTTGGCAAGCACCTTTTGGAATTACACTTGTGGTAGATCTATTTTCGGCGACATTAGTTTTGCTTACATGTATTTTAGGATTGGCTATTTCTATCTTTTCTTCGGCATCAATTATTAGTGAACGAGCGAAGTTTGGATATTTTCCTATTTATCACTTATTGTTGATGGGATTGATTGGAGCCTTTATTACCGGCGATATTTTTAACTTGTATGTTTGGTTTGAAATTATTATTATTAGTTCATTTGTCTTGCTTACCATCGGTGGTGAAAAACCTCAAATAGAATCAGCTGTCAAGTATTTTACATTGAACATATTGTCATCCGTGATATTCTTGACAGCAATTGCAGTTTTATATGGTATTACGGGCACATTGAATATGGCCGATTTATCAGTCAAAATTGCGGCATCAGAACATAAAGGACTAATAAACATTACAGCTTTAATCTTTTTTGTTGGATTCGGAGTTAAATCGGCAGTTTTTCCGCTTTATTTTTGGTTGCCTTCCTCATATCATACCCCGCCGGCAGCTGTTTCAGCTATTTTTGGGGGCTTACTAACCAAAGTTGGCGTGTATGCGATGATTCGCGTGTTTACGCTAATTTTTATACGCGATGCGTTTTTTGATACTTTATTGGTTTCTATTGCTTGTTTAACTATTCTAAGTGGAGGTTTGGGGGCACTCGTTCAGAACAACATTCAAAAAGTGTTTTCCTTTTTAATTATTTGCCACATCGGTTTTATGATTGCCGGTTTGAGCATGCACTCATCGGTGGCACTTACCGGAGCCATTTTTTACATGATTCACGATATCGTGGTCAAAGGAAATTTGTTTATGGTAGGTGGACTTATTTATAAAATTAAAGGAAGTAACAGTATGAAAGATTTGGGCGGATTTTACGGCTCCTATCCAAAATTATCTTTATTAATGTTGATTCCGCTCTTTTCGTTGATTGGGATTCCGCCATTATCAGGCTTTTGGCCGAAATTATCCTTACTCAAAGGTGGGTTTGAAGGCCAACATTATATACTGATTGGCTTTATTTTGCTGGGTAGTTTCTTAACTTTGTTTGTTATAGCCAAAATGTGGACCATGGTTTTTTGGAAAGCAAGTACAGGAATTCCCCGTAGACCCAATTTTAGATACTTTGGTGATTTAAAGTTTAAAGACAAATTAAATATGGTGATTCCAATAGCAATTTTGGCTGTTGTTTCCTTATATATTGGATTTTTTGCCGAACACATTCAATTGCTGTCCGAACGAATATCATTTGAACTAATGCATCCCGAAGGTTATATTGAAGCAGTTTTGGGAAAAGCAGTTGCAAAAGACAATTAATTACAAACTTGAACTAATGAAAAAACTACTGTTGGTAAATATGATTCTGACTTTTGTTTGGGTAGCCCTGACAGGTAGTTTTGTGTTTATGAATTTTGTGTTCGGATTTATTTTGGTCTTTTTGATTTTATGGTTAATCAATAAAGATTCAGTCAATCGAAAGTACTTTAGGTTAGTACCTAGCATAATCTCTTTTTTTATTTACTTTTTATATGAATTAATCAAAGCAAATATCCAAGTGGCTTATGACGTAGTTACACCTACTTTTTATATGACGCCGGGAATCGTATCGGTGCCTTTGGATGTTACAACCGATTTGGAAATTACCATTTTAGCTAATGTAATCTCCTTAACACCGGGAACTTTTAGCTTGGATGTATCCGATGATCGAAAAGTGCTGTATGTACATTCGATGTACATTAAAGACCGGGAGGATTTTATTAGAAGTATTAAAAATGGTTTTGAAAAGAAATTGCTAAACATTACTCGATGACATTACATGATTATTTATATTACATCATTTTACCCCTACTATCGGTGTCGGCAGTACTGGTATTTATAAGGTTTTTATTGGGTACGTCCTTACCTGATCGCGTTGTTGCATTGGACTTATTAATAACAGTTGGTATTGGGATTATATCCATTTATAGTATTGTAACCGATCAATCTACTTTTTTAGATATCGCTTTGATTTTGGCTTTAATCGCCTTTTTGGGAACAGTAGCATTTTCCTATTATCTTGAAAAACGCAATAAAAATGACTGATACTGTAATTGCTGTTATAAGCACCTTTGGAGCATTATTTGTACTCTTAGCGGGGTTAGGCATTGTTCGTATGCCCGATTTGTATTTGCGTATTTCAGTAACCACCAAGGCTGCAACTTTGGGAATAGGATTAATTATGTTTGCTGCGGGAATCTATTTCAATGAGTCGTCTATAACCACCCGTGTTTTGGCGATTATCTTTTTCTTGTTTTTAACAGCACCTGTTGGGGCACATTTAATCGGTAGGTCTTCTTATTTTACAGGAATTCAGATGTGGAAAAAAAGCAAAATGGATGACCTCAAAGGAAAATATGATGCCAAAACACACATTTTGAAAAGTGATGTTAAGGAAAGAGAAAAGCCTACTGAAAAACCAGACCGACCTGAAAAATAAAGTGTATTGTATGCTTATTTCAATCGCACATACACATGTTTGATTCCTTTTTTATCTGATTCACGTTCGTGAATTTCCAATAAATTCGACAATGATTTCATCAAAGGCGTCAGTTTTGTAAAACCATAATTTCGTGGGTCAAATTCGGGTTTCTTTTTGACGATGAGGTTTCCAACATCTCCTAAAAATGCCCAACCGTCATCTTCAGCAATATCTTCAATACTTGATTCGATAATGTCGATGGTGTCTACATCAATTTTGGTAAGTAACTTTTCTTCTTTTTTAGTTTCTTCGGGTGTGGCTGTTCTTGCCACCACTTTTTTCTTTTTGGCACCTTCAATTACCTCAATAAAAATAAAACGATCACATGCTACGATAAAAGGGTTTGGTGTTTTCTTTTCGCCAATTCCAATTACTTTCATACCCGATTCGCGTAAGCGTGTGGCCAGTCGCGTAAAATCACTATCGCTTGATACGATGCAAAAACCATCTACTTTGTCAGAATATAAAATATCCATCGCATCAATAATCATGGCAGAATCAGTGGCATTTTTACCGGTGGTATAACCGTATTGTTGGATAGGAGTAATGGCATTTTCGAGCAAAACACTTTTCCAACCTTTGTCGGGTAATTTCGTCCAATCGCCATAGATTCTCTTGGTGGTTGGTGTGCCGTATTTTGCAATTTCTTCCATCATTCCTTTGACATTGCTGAAAGGAACATTGTCGGCGTCAATTAATACCGCTAGTTTTAAATCGTTTTTATCTCGTTGGCTCATTGGTGTTGTAATTTTCCAGTTCAAATATAAGTAAAATACCTCATTTTAACAGTATATATGTTGGTTCTTGAGAACGAATGCCATCTGTTTCACAAAACTTGTAATTTCACAAATAAAAATAGTATGAAATGATTTTAGAAATGTTTACTTTTGTCGCGTTTTTACATACCAAATTAAACCTTATTTTATCATGGTTAAAGATTTATTCGAAAGAATTCAAAACAATAAAGGTCCGTTAGGAAAATGGGCTTCAC
>NZ_JBILTE010000138.1:0-6668 GCF_044371705.1 Flavobacterium sp.
TCAGGCTTTTGTTCACGGAGGGAAGCGGACCGACTTATTTCTGAAGGACGTGTCACCATTAACGGCGTTGTTCCCGAAATGGGCACTAAAGTCTCTGAGAAAGATGAAATTCGCGTAAACGGAAAATTGATTCGTGAAAACAGAGAAGAACCTATTTATTTAGCCTTCAATAAACCGACAGGTATTGAATGTACGACCAACCAAGGAGTTCGAAACAACATTGTTGATTATATTAACTACCCGGAACGTATTTTCCCCATAGGACGATTAGACAAAGCCAGTGAAGGTTTGATTTTTATGACCAACGACGGCGACATTGTAAACAAGATTCTTCGTGCAAGAAACAATCACGAAAAAGAATACATAGTAACGGTTGATAAACCTATTACTGAACGGTTCATTCAAAAAATGGGCAATGGCGTTCCTATTTTAGATACTGTCACCCGAAAATGTAAAGTAGAACAAATCAACACCCACGTATTTAAAATTGTTTTGACACAAGGTTTAAATCGTCAAATCAGAAGAATGTGTGAGTTTTTAGGTTATGAGGTTAATGCATTGAAACGCGTTCGAATTATCAATATTACTTTAGATATTCCTGTGGGACGCTACCGCGATTTAACGGCTTCTGAAATTCTTGAGCTAAACCAACTGATTGAACCTTCCAGCAAAACGGAAGAAGCGAGTTTGCCTAAAGTGGAGACCAAAAAACCAATGGCTTCAAATAGCAATCGGATTATTAGGAAAAAATAGTTCTTTATTTTTTCTACTAATCAAATAAACTGAATTTTAAAAGACACTATTTCTATCTATTTTTTAAATTTGAATATTGATCTTAAGTACTAAAAATTATAAAAACTTTTCACGTTCGGATTCTGTTTCCTGACTTTTCAATTTCTCAATTTTTGTGTTTAGATAATTAAAAACGTAATATAAAAAAACACTCAACAATATTATAATCAAAATGTTGGTATTTAAACTGAGTTTACTTTTTTCAGATTCCAATTCCAATCTAGAATTTGTTGCATCAATAATACTATACAATATTTTCTTGTCTTGCAAATCGTCCTCTCCGAGGTCTAGAATCTTTTCATAACATTCTTTTTGTTCAATGAGTACTTTATTTTGGTCTTCAAGCTTACTGTAATTCCTAGTTATGTTTGTAATAAAATAAAATAAAGAAAAATAACCAATTACATAAAGTACAAATTTTAAAGAGATTAATGTTTTTAAATTCATATAATAAATATTGCTTAGAATTTTAATTATTGATTTTATGTACAAGTTAATTGAAAAAATAAACCCAAGCTCAGCACCTAGGTTTCCTTTTTATTTCTTCAATCGTTTCTGTTCTCTCGCTAATAAAGTGTTCTTCAGCAACATCGCAATTGTCATTGGTCCTACCCCACCGGGAACCGGTGTGATATACGAAGCTTTTTTACTCACCGCTTCAAAATCAACATCGCCTGTTATTCGGTATCCTTTTTCATTGGTTTCATCCAAAACACGAGTAATACCCACGTCAATTACTACTGCGTCATCTTTGATCATTTCAGCTTTCAAATAATTAGGAACTCCCAATGCAGTGATGATAATATCAGCTTGGGTAGTTATTTGAGAAATGTTTTTGGTGTAACTATGTGTAAGCGTGACTGTTGAATTGCCCGGAAATCCCTTTCTTCCCATCAAAATACTCATGGGTCGACCCACAATGTGGCTTCTGCCAATAACTACGGTATGTTTTCCTGAAGTTTCCACGCCGTACCGTTCCAATAATTCTAAAATTCCAAAAGGCGTCGCCGGAATAAAGGTACTCATATCCAAAGCCATTTTTCCAAAATTCTCCGGATGAAATCCGTCAACATCTTTACTGGGATCAATCGACATAATCACGTGTTGTGTGTCAATTTGTTTCGGTAAAGGCAACTGTACGATAAAACCATCGATATTGTCATCTTCATTCAACTCTTTGATTTTCTTTAAAAGTTCTGTTTCAGAAGTGGTGCTTGGCATTTTGATTAACGTACTTTCAAAACCTACGCGTTCGCACGATTTTACTTTACTGCCAACATAAGTCAAACTCGCTCCGTCGTTTCCAACGATAATAGCTGCCAAATGCGGCACTTTCTCACCATTGTCTTTCATCTTCTGCACTTCGGCAGCGATTTCGTTTTTAATATCTTCTGAAATTTTCTTTCCGTCAAGTAGTTGCATAGTTTTTTGTTTCAGGTTTCAGGTTTCAGGTTTCAAGTTTCAGGTTTCAAGTTTCAGGTTTCAGGTTGCGGGTTGTGTTTTAACTCGTAACTTTCAAACCCGTAACTATATTTATTTCATTCCTTTCATTCCACCCATCATGCGGGCAAGATTCTTACCTCCGCCTCCTTGCATCATCTTCATCATTTTGCTCATTTGATCAAATTGTTTCATCAATTGATTAATCTGTTCTACTTTGGTTCCCGAACCTTTCGCAATTCGCATTTTCCGCTTGCCGTCAATTACGTTAGGTTTGCTTCGTTCCAACGGCGTCATCGAATGAATGATTGCTTCGATATGTTTGAATGCATCGTCTTCAATTTCCACATCTTTCAATGCTTTTCCAGCTCCGGGTATCATTCCAACCAAATCTTTCATGTTACCCATTTTTTTGATTTGCTGAATTTGAACCAAAAAATCATCAAAACCAAACTCGTTTTTTGCAATTTTCTTTTGCAATTTTCGTGCTTCTTCTTCATCGTATTGTTCCTGAGCACGCTCTACTAAAGAGATCACGTCTCCCATTCCCAAAATTCGGTCGGCCATACGTGACGGGTAGAAAACATCAATAGCTTCCATCTTCTCCCCGGTTCCGATGAATTTAATTGGTTTGTTTACAACCGATTTAATTGAAATAGCAGCTCCACCTCTGGTATCACCGTCTAATTTGGTTAAAATAACTCCGTCAAAATTCAAACGATCATTGAAGGCTTTCGCAGTATTCACAGCATCTTGACCGGTCATTGCATCTACAACAAACAATGTTTCTTGTGGTTGAATTGCTTTGTGGACATTGGCGATTTCATTCATCATTTGCTCATCAATAGCCAAACGTCCAGCAGTATCCACAATTACTACATTAAAGCCATTTGCTTTAGCATGTTTGATGGCATTTTGAGCAATTTCGACAGGATTTTTATTTTCGGGTTCTGAATAGACTTCTACACCAATCTGACCTCCTACTACATGCAACTGATTAATCGCCGCCGGACGGTAGATATCACAAGCAACCAATAAAGGTTTCTTTCCTTTCTTCGTTTTTAAAAAATTGGCTAATTTTCCCGAGAAGGTTGTTTTACCCGAACCTTGTAAACCCGACATTAAAATAACAGAAGGGTTACCGGATAAATTAATACCAACTTCGGAACCTCCCATTAATTCGACTAATTCGTCTTTTACCAATTTGACCATTAACTGCCCTGGTTGCAACGTAGTTAAAACGTTTTGACCGATGGCTTTTTCTTTAACAGTAGTGGTAAAATCCTTGGCAATTTTATAGTTAACATCGGCATCTAAAAGTGCACGACGGACTTCCTTCAAAGTATCGGCAACGTTGACTTCTGTAATTTTTCCGTGGCCTTTTAATAGATGGAGAGCTTTATCTAATTTATCGCTTAAACTGGTGAACATACTTCCGATTTCTTTTAATGAAATGCAAAGATAACATAAAGGAAATAAGCATCAAAAAATGATTTTATGTAATTTTTTTTTAATTTTGGGTAGGGTAAATAAAATGTAAATTGTTTTACTACATATAACCTTAAAAAAATGATGTAATGAAAAACAAAAAAATTCTAGTTGGCTTACTAGCAGTCGTTTTTACAGCTGTTTCGTGTAGCGATGACAGTAGCGATGCTGCAAATGGTATGGATAATTTAACTATTCAAGCAAAAGCTACGTATTCAGGCAATAATGGTCGCATGGACGGTGCCGTGAGTATTTCTGAATTTAAAATCAATTTAAAAGAAATTGAATTTGAATTGGATGAGGACTATTACGATGAAGACGATGATGATTACGGTGATGGGTATTATGGCGATGACGACGAATTTGAATTAACAGGTCCGTTTGAAATTGATTTATTAAGTGGTCAAACTACCATCACTTCGATTAATATTCCAAATGGAATATATGAAGAAGTAGAGTTTAAAATGCATCGAAACAGAAATTCTTCAAGTGAACTGTTTAATAAATCCATTCAAATCAAAGGTACCATAGGCACTACTCCATTTGTGTTTTGGCACAATGTAGAAGAAGATTTTGAAATTGATTACGAAGATGCAGGTCAAAATTTAATTATTTCAGACAACACAGCAACCATCGTTTTTGAGTTTGATTTAGATGCAGTTTTAGCAACTGTTGATTTATCTTCAGCAAATGATGGAAATGGCGACGGACTCATTGAAATTAGTCCGAATGATCCGGACGGCAATCAAAGTTTGGCAAACACTATTAAAGATAAAATTAAAGAATATACCGATTTATTGGATGATTAGAAGTTAGTTAGTTTTCAAATACCACATTTAACCTACGATGTCAAAAAGCTGCACAAAATGTGCAGCTTTTTTTGTTTAAAAAAGGGTTCACTTTTTGACTATTTGTTGAGAATACTGTTTTCCATCATTACCAATAATAGTTAAAATATAGGTTCCTTTAGAAATATCATTTAAAAACAGTGTGGTATTTAATGCGTAAAAAGTATCGGAATAGATTAATTTACCGGTTAAATCATAAATAAAAATATCCTTTGCACCTGCATCATTTTTTAACGAGATAAGGATTTCAGATTCAAATGGATTTGGGTATATAGAAAATTCTCTTGCGTTTAGTTCAGCACTACTTAATGGCACTTGAGCGAGTTTGGCTGTAGTACCTCCTACAACATATATGGAATTATCGGTATCAATTTTAAAAGAACTGGCAGAACTACTCCCCGAAACCAAACCCACCCAACCATTTGTTCCGTTTGAATTAACTTTACAAATTGCCATGTTAAACAGATTGCCTGCAGATAAATAGGCATTTCCTGATGAATCCAATTGAAGTTGACCATGTAATAATAAATTTTCTACCCCATCCGCATCAAAATTTTGCCATAACACTAAGCCACTAGAATTGTATTTCATAAAAGCCGCACCTGCAGTACCAGAGTTTGGAAAACCACTAATAATTGGATTATTGTCTGAACCAACTTCTACACGATTTCCCGCCATAGTATTCAAATTTGACCAAATCAAAATTCCATTTGAATCAATTTTTTCAATAATACTACCCGCATTGGTTCCAACGTTTTCTCCATTGATGATATAGGTGTTTCCTAACGAATCTCCGGCAAGATCACCAATGGTCGGACTTGTAACACCGGTCTTACTCCACATTAAAATCCCATCTAAACTAAGTTTTAAATAACCATTGATTATACCAGTAATTCCTCTACCTGAAACTACTAATGCATTGTCCGGTGTCAACTTGCAATTTATGGGAGCACCAATACCATTAACATCATAATAGGTCCAAAGCGGAACACCACTGGAATTAAACTTTTTAACTCTCGTGACTAATCCATTTGTTCCCATGCCTAAACCTAAAACGTAAATATTATCGGAAGAATCAACTACTATTTTCTTTGTATAGGAGCCTTCAAAGGTAGACTCAAATACAACTCTCCATAGTAAAATTCCTTGCGGATTGTATTTCATCAATAGGCTTGCTGCGTTTACCGGATTAGAATATCCTGATCGGATTGTACCGGATACATAACAATTATTCTGACTATCAGTTTCAAGCCAGGTAACAACTTCATGTCTTGTATTATCTGTATTATCAAAAGTAGAACTCCACAATATAGTACCCGATGAATTTCGCTTCGTTAAGGTTATATCACCACCGGGATTATAATCCCAATTGGCGGTGTATACTTGTTGGAGTTGGTTTACTGCCAGTGCGTTACCTCCGGGATAATTAGACCATTCCACGGAAACTTGAGCCGAAGAAATAAAAGAAAAGAAAAATAGTATTTTTACTAACTGTTTCATGTCTTTTTATTCTTAACGGAACAAGTATTTATTCCTAATAATGGATAAATTGGACAGAAACTTATTAAACTTGTTGCAATTAAAACGATTGCAAAAATTATAAATACCATACCTAGAACTCCACTAACCGTATTGGAAAAATAAAGTGCTCCAAGTACAACGGCCAATACAATTCTGATTAATTTGTCTGTGTTTCCAACATTTGCTTTCATAAGATTTTGATTTTAATTATTTTATACAAGTAAAAGTAATCAAATCAAAAACATGAAAAAGTGACTAAAGTCACATCTCTACTAATTGTATTCCTTTTGAAGTTTGAATTATTTTAGATTCCGATTCCAACTTTTTCAAAACACGCGTAATGACTTCCCGAGAAGTACCCATTTCGTTGGCAATATCCTTGTGTGAAATTGAAATGACTGAAGAATTAAATAATATTATTTTTTCTTTCAAATAGGAATATAATCGTGCATCTAAACGATCAAATAAAACATGATTTAATGTGTCAATTAAATCAAAATACCTTTCATTAAATAAATTAAAAAACATCGAATTAAATTTTGGATATTTTTTTATCCATTCTTGCACTTTTACTGCAGG
>NZ_JBILTE010000139.1:0-6635 GCF_044371705.1 Flavobacterium sp.
TTCTGATAATATAAAAGAATACCAAAAAAAGGTAAAATAGCCAATAAAGAAGCCATGATGTTTCCAATAATCGGGTATCTTTTAATTTTATGTGAATACAACCAGATAAGGAAAATATACACTGAAAAAAACAGCACAGCTCTCCATGACACCAAAAAAGCAATTAGAAAAACAAAAAAGTTAAGTCCGAAATACACTTGCAATTTGGTTTTTTGAGAAACCAAACGATCCAACATTGTTTTGTTGGGTTTATTAATTAAATCTTTCTGACTGTCGTAAAAACTATTGATGATATAACCCGATGCAATTGTTAAGGAAGATGCCAGAACTATAATAAATAAATTAAAGTCTAAAATGACATCCAATGCCCTTTTTTCAGAAGATAAAATAAAAATGGAAGCTAGGTATTGTGCTAAAATGATTACCGGAATATTGTACCCTCGAACCACCGAAAATAAACTGATTATTTTCATAAAAATCAATCTATTTTTTCTGGATAACTCCATAGTAGATTTAAATAGCAAAATACTTTGCTGTTTAATTATTGATTTAGAATTGATAAACCACTTCCAACTTATAGTCCTTCAACGATGCTTTTGCTTTTTCAAGGTCTTGTGTAAAACCTAAAATATAACCGCCGCCGCCGGATCCGCATAATTTTAGGTAATAATCATTGGTGTCAATTCCCTTTTGCCAGATGGTATGAAACTGCTCTGGAATCATCGGTTTAAAATTATTCAAAACAACTTTTGATAATTTTTTTGTATTGGAAAAAAGTGATTTAATATCGCCTTGCAGAAAATTCTCTACGCAAGCATCGGTATGTTTAACAAATTGTGTTTGAAGCATTTTTCGGAATCCTTGATCTTTTAAGTTTTCCATAAAGATGTTTACCATCGGTGCCGTTTCTCCCACAATTCCGGAATCCAATAAAAATACAGCTCCTTTTCCATTAGCTGTTTGCATTGGAATGCCGGTTGGCTCGATATTATCTTTGGAATTGATTAAAATGGGCAAACTTAAATAACTGTTTAATGGATCTAAACCGGAACTTTTGCCGTGAAAAAAAGATTCCATTGCGGCAAAAACGGTTTTTAACTGCAATAATTTTTCACGAGTTAAATTTTCTAACACCGTGATTTTATTTTGTGCATATTTGTCATAAATAGCGGCTACCAGTGCACCACTACTGCCCACTCCATAACCTTGTGGAATTGACGAATCAAAATATATTCCGCGTTTGATATCTGCTTGTAACTCTTTGGTGTTAAATTGAACCAATTCGGGTTGTTCTTTTTGCAATTGCTCCAAATGAGCGGCAAAACGCTCTAAACTTTGATTAGATTTAATTGCTTCGGCAGAAGGATTCTCTTCTACTTTTAACGCTCCTTTGTAAAAATTATAAGGAATGGAAAGTCCTTTTGAATCTTTAATAATTCCGTATTCTCCAAAGAGAAGAATTTTTGAGTAAAAAAGTGGTCCTTTCATGTAAACTTTTCTATTAAAGTTGGGTAAAGATAATCAAAATTTGTTAAGTTGAATTGCTCCGTATCCCATTTCGTCACAAATATACTGTTCGTTTTGACAATGGACAACTAATTCATTCTTAATAAATTGCAAAACTTCTTCGCGAACGTTTTCGGGATATAGCACATGAACGTTGGCTCCTGCATCTAAAGTAAAACAAACGGGCGTTTGGGTAGCTGCTCGAAATTTCCATATTTTATTAATAATTTCCAATGTATTTGGCTTCATCAATATAAAATACGGCATCGACGTCATCATCATTGCATGTAGCGTAAGTGCCTCGCTTTCAACCAATAATATGAAATCAGTCCAATTTCCTCCGCTCAAAAGTTGCTTAACTCGGGTTACATTTAGATGTGCCTGCTGAAAACGTTGTTCTGCAAATGGATGGCCGTTCATCAAGTCATGACCTAACGTACTCGACACTTGTTTTTCGCCTTTATCAACCAATAAAATAGTGTCCTGACAATTGATATAATTGGGGTGAATGGAATGGTATTCTATTCCAAAAAGGTCAGAACTACCCTCAGAACCTTCATGATTTCCCCAAATAACAACCGATCCGTTGATGCTTCGACAAGCACTTCCGGAACCTAAACGTGCTAAAAAAGAGGCTTTTTGGTTAAAATACTCTTCAGTCATTTCCGGATTTAATTGCTTTTCCAAACTCATTAAATTAACCGCCAACGCAGCCATTCCGGAGGCCGAAGAAGCAATTCCTGAACTATGCGGAAACGTATTATGCGTGTCAATGATAAAATGATAGTCTTTTAAAAAAGGAAGATAGCTTTCCATTCGCTCAAAGAATTTCTGAATTTTTGGTCGAAACGATTCTTTGGGTTTTCCTTCAAACAATAATTCAAAAGAAAAATCAGTCCCTTTTTGAATCTTTTGAAACGAAAGTTTGGTGATGGTTTTACAGTTTTTCAACGTAAAACTCAGCGACGGATTAGCGGGAATCTGATGTTCTTTTTTACCCCAATATTTGACTAAAGCAATATTACTTGGTGCCGACCATTCAAAACTTCCTTTTTCAACGGTGTTTGGGTAGTCTTTCGGCACAAAATGGGAAGTAGACAACATACTTTCTTTTTTTGGCAAAGATACATTTTTTGGTGGAGTAGCTTAATTAGGAAATGAAATTCTTACTTTTGAAAAAAATCAATCATGTCAAAAGCTGTAAAAATTATTGTTGCTGTAATTGTTTGTTTATTGGTGGGTTATGCGTCCGGAATGGCAACACAATCATCGATAGAAACTTGGTATCCCACTTTGATAAAACCTGTATTCAATCCGCCCAATTGGATATTTGCTCCGGTTTGGACGATTCTTTATGCAATGATGGGTGTGAGTGCCGGATTGATTTGGGATAAGAAAAGTCAGTCGCCCGAGTTGGTAAAAAACGCATTGCTACTTTTTACGATTCAATTGATTTTAAATGCAATTTGGAGTTTTCTGTTCTTCGGATTAAACAATATTTTATTGGCTTTAATAGAAATACTTTTACTGGGACTATTGATTTTTGAAACTATCAAAAAATTCAAACCTATAGATCCTATAGCAGCCAAGTTGATGATTCCATATTTGCTTTGGGTGGGTTTTGCAACGATTTTAAATGGGAGTATTTGGTGGTTGAATAGATAAACGCTAAATAATTTCAATTATATTTTCTACTTCCTGAACTTCTCCGGATTGTAATGTACCAAGATGAATATTTCCCACTCTAATCCTGACTAATCTTAAAGTGGGAAACCCAACAGCCGAGGTCATTTTTCTTATTTGTCGAAACTTCCCTTCGGTTAATGTCATAGAAACCCATGAGGTGGGTCCATGTCTATCGTCACGAATTTTTTGAGATCGAAGAGGAAAATTGGGATTTTCAATCAATTTTGCCAGACACTTTTTAGTTTTGTATTTGGTTCCTTTAAAACCTATAATTACACCCTCTTGAAGCTGTTCAACCGCTTTTTGGGTGATGATTCCATCAACTTGTGCCCAATATTCTTTTTCAACTTTTTTACTTCGGACAATTTCACTCATCATACCATCTGTAGTCAATAATAAAAGTCCCTCTGAATCTTCATCCAAACGTCCGATAGCCATTGTTCCTTCCGGGAAGTCATACAATTCACCCAATAGTTTTTTTGTACGCTTCATTTCGTAGATAAACTGACTGAGATAACCATACGGTTTGTGAATAATGAAATGTTTGTGACTCATACTATTAAAATGAAATGGCTGTAAAACAAAAAAGCCATTCACTCGTTCTGAAATAAATTCAGAATAAAGCGAAAAGCTTTCCATCGGTCTAACTACTAAACCACGTTCATCTTTCGATGAACAAAACAACACAACTGTCTTAAATTTTGTTTTTGGGAAAAAAAGCGACTCATTTCTGAATCGCTTTTCCCAATTTTGCGGTCTGGACGGGACTCGAACCCGCGACCCCCTGCGTGACAGGCAGGTATTCTAACCAACTGAACTACCAAACCATCGCTTTAATGCGGTTGCAAATATACAATTGAATTTCATATCTACAAGTGTTTTTTTTCTTTTTTTGGACTTAATCACTTGCTATTACCCAAACATTTGTTTTTCAACCAAATATGTAGTCATTATTTTTTCAAAATCAGACCCAACATTCACCGGAACATATTTAATTTTATTTTGAGCACACTTCATCGCTATTTTTTTAAAATAGTCTTTTACATTCCTTTCGTAGTTTTCTTTGATTGAATCTGCAAAAAGATTAATTACTTCGCCTGATTCCACATCAATAAACTTACGTGGAGCATTATCAAAATTAAAATGCAATTCTCGTTTTTCATCGATTACATGAAACAGTACAACTTTATGTTTATTGTGTTTTAAATGTTGTAAAGCATTGAAAAGTGCTTCTTCATCACCCAATTGAAACATATCTGTAAACAAAATAATCATCGAACGACGGTGCATTTTTTCAGCAATTTGATGTAAAAAGGTCACTGTATCTGTCGTTTTAGTTACTCGAGGATTCTCCATCAACTGCTCCAACTGATTCAGTAACATTCGGTGATGACGATCACTTCCTTTTTCAGGAGCATAATATTCGTAGGTGTCCGAATAGACACTTAATCCTACTGCATCCCTCTGCTTCTTTAGCAAATTCATCAAAACGGCAGAAGCCAAAACTGAAAATCCAATTTTACTTTCATAAAAAGGCTCATGTTCTTTCAACTTAGGAAAGTGCATCGACGAAGAATGATCGATAATCAAATGACAACGGAGATTGGTTTCCTCCTGATAGCGTTTGGTATACAATCGATCGGTTTTAGCATAGAGCTTCCAGTCGATATGCTTGGTGCTTTCGCCGGAATTATAGACTTTATGTTCAGCAAATTCTGCAGAAAAGCCATGAAAAGGTGATTTATGCATCCCGGAAATAAAACCTTCAACCACTTGATTGGCTAACATTTCCAAGTGATGGAACTTGGATACTTTTTCTATTTGATTTTCGAGATTCATGGTAAATTATCTAAAAACATGGACAACATTCATCGCAGAACCAAATATACCAATCAAAATGGAACTTATCGATGGTTCTTATAATTTTATAAAAATTTTATGCTAGTGAACGCACATTGAATTAAGCTCCTTTGGCAATAATCTTCCGGGCAATCGATGGGAAAAACTTCGCTAAAAATACTGCAATTTTGCCATGACCTGTAAAGACAAAAACTTTTTTTCGATTCGCAATTGCTCGAATCATTACTCGGGCGGCTTTGTCGGTTTTCCATAGTAAATTGGCCGGACGAGGATCTTTCGCCTCCGGGTGAAAAAGACCTTGATTATCAATTCGGGTAATATTACTTTCTACAAAACCCGGATGAATTGTAGTGCAACTCACGCCGGTTCCCAATAATTCCACTTGCAAAGTCTCACCGATGGAATGAACAGCGGCTTTGGAAGCTCCGTATGCTCCGACATTTGGATTGGGAAGAAATGCACCGACACTTCCTAATAAAACAATCTGGCCTTTTGTGTTTCGTAAATGAGGCATTGCAAACTTACATGTTAAAGCCAAACCGGTTACATTTCCGGCTAATTGTCTGTTCCAATCGGAGTCGGTTAACGCTTCAATTTTACCTTCCACACCAAAACCGGCATTTGCAATGGTTATGTCTAGCTTTCCAAAAGTTGAAATAATTTGTTGGACACATTGTTAAATACTATTTGAATCTAAAACATCGCAGTGAAATGCTTTTGCACTTCCGCCGTTGGATTCAATATCTTTTACTAAAAGTTCTAAGAGATCCATCCGTCGGGCCGAAATTGCAACGGTTGCTCCTTTGCGGGCAAATTCTAAAGCCAACTCACGACCAATTCCTGAAGATGCTCCGGTAATCCAAACGATTTGATTTTGAAAATTCATACGAAAGTAAATTTTATTAATCTATTGCTGTTCAATAATTTGAATTAAAGATACTTAATATTATTGAATTTCTTTATTTTGGAAATTTCGTATGGAATTTGTTTGATGCTGAAATACTGAAATAAATTCAGTACAAGCAAATTAGATGCTGAAACAAGTTCAGCATAAAAAAAGGTTCAACTTTCGCTGAACCTTCCAATTTTAAATCTAAAATCTATTATAACAATGCATCAATTGCATCTGTATACGATTTTTTAGGAGCTACTCCCACTTGTCTTCCTACCACTTCTCCGTTTTGGAAAACCAATACTGTTGGAATGTTTCGTACACCGTATTTTGCTGCAAATTCTTGATTTGCATCTACATCCACTTTGCCAACTACCGCTTTTCCTTCATATTCTGTTGCGATTTCATCGATAACCGGACCAACCATTCTACACGGGCCACACCATGCTGCCCAAAAATCTACTACTACCGGTTTATCTGATTTTAGTACTACTTCATCAAAAGTAGCATCTGTTATTGCTAATGCCATTTTTTATATTTTTTATTGATTAATGTTCTTATAATTAACAATGCAAATTTAAAAATTTAAAACTAAATATGTTGTTAATTGAAAATTAGTTTTGACTATGAATGTATGTGGGTAATTGATGGTTAGTTCAAACGAAACCCAAGATTTAACTTTTCTAACTCG
>NZ_JBILTE010000181.1:0-5169 GCF_044371705.1 Flavobacterium sp.
GCACTGTATTCGGTTGTTTTACCGTCGGTAGCCGTAACGTCTACTTTTTTGCCCGGTTTTAATTTACCAAAACCTTCGATGACATCTATTTTATTTTTTTTCATTAAAAATTGTACGCCTTTGCTCATGCCGTCGGCTACGCCACGACTGCGTGCGATTACTGCACCAAAATCTTTGTCAAACGACGAAACGGTTAAACCGTAATCTGCAGCGTGTTTTAGGTATTCAAACACCTGAGCTGATTTTAAAAGAGCTTTGGTTGGAATACAACCCCAGTTCAAACAAACGCCACCCAAACTTTCTTTTTCAATAACAGCTACTTTAAAGCCTAATTGCGAGGCACGAATGGCTGTTACATATCCACCGGGACCACTACCTAAAACAATAATATCGTATTTCATATCTAATAAATTTGCCTATTAAGAGATTGCGAAATTAAGGATAAAATATGTTTTTAGAAAGTTTCGAAGGGGAAATTTAGTTGTTGTTTCAAGTTTCAGGTTTCAAGTTTCAGGTTTCAAGTTTCAGGTTTCAAGTTTCAGGTTTCAAGTTATGGATTGAAAGTTGTTCTTAATGAAGGACGTGCACAACCTGACGAAGTACTACTAATCGTTTCCTCTTTTATATAGATTTTAAAGATTATATTTTTTTTACAGATATACTGCAAAAAACTCAATTAACTGAAGCTTACTTTCAAATTTACAGAATTAAAAAAAAGACCAATCCACAAACGAACATTCAGGCTTTCCAGATACTTATCAGGAGTTGAAGCTCTTTTAACTTGAAACCTGAAACCTGAAACCTGAAACTAAAACCTCCTATCCCTCCACCACAAACTGCGAGTCGTACAAATTCTTGTAAAACCCATCTGTTTTTTGAAGTAATTCGGTGTGGGTACCTTGCTCAACGATGGTTCCTTTGTCCATTACAATGATTTTACTCGCGTTGATAACCGTTGCCAATCGGTGAGCGATAACAATGGAAGTGCGACCTTTGGTGATTTTTTCGGTGGCGGTTTGAATCAACTCTTCCGAATAGGTGTCGATGGAGGAAGTGGCTTCATCTAAAATCAAAATGCTTGGATTACTTACATAGGCTCGCAAAAAGGCAATTAACTGTCGCTGACCCGAAGAAAGCATCACGCCACGCTCTTTTACGTTATAGTCATACCCGCCGGGCAGACTCATAATGAATTCATGTACACCAATTTCTTTGGCAGCGTTAATCACATCTTCTCCGGAAATGGAAGGGTTATAGAGTGTAATATTGTTTAAAATCGTGTCGGCAAACAAAAAGACATCTTGTAAAACCACTGCAATCTGTTTGCGTAAACTTTGCAGTTCAAATGCATTGATGTCGGTTCCGTCGATGATGATACTTCCCTCTTGAATATCGTAGAAGCGGTTTAATAAATTTATAATCGTCGATTTTCCGGCACCGGTGGAACCTACAATAGCGATGGTTTCGCCGGCTTTTACTTGCAAATTCAAACCTTTAATGACTTCCTCATTTTTGATGTAACCGAAGCGAACGTCGGTAAAGGTAATATCTCCTTTAAAATGCGGAGCTTCCAGTGTGCCGTTTTCCTGCACTTGGTCGTCAATGTCTAAAACATTGAAAACACGATTGGCAGAAATCATTCCCATTTGAAGCTCGTTGAATTTATCGGCAATCTGACGCAACGGATTGAACAGCATGTTGATAAGCATGGTGTAAGCTACTAAATCACCAAAGGTGGTGGTAGTATCTCCTCCAATAATTTCCATTCCGCCATACCAAACGATGAATCCCAAAGTAAAGGAAGAAATGATATCAGCTACCGGAAAGAAAATAGAGTTGTACCAAACTGTTTTTATCCACGCCTTGTTGTGTTTGTCGTTGATGCCTTTGAATTTTTCATATTCGATGGCTTCCCGCGAAAACAATTGGACGATTTTCATCCCCGTTACCCGCTCCTGAACAAACGTATTGAGGTTGGCTATTTGCGTGCGAACTTCCTCAAAGGCACCTTTCATTTTTATCTGGAAAATACGTGTAGCATACACCAAAATTGGCATGGCCAAAATGACGATGAAGGATAGCTTCCAGTTCATATAAAACATAAAAACCAGTACGACCACCATTTTCATCAGGTCACTAATAATCATAAAGAGTCCCTGACTGAAGATTCGGGCAATCGATTCGATATCCGAAACCGAGCGGGTAACTAATTGTCCCACCGGAGAATTGTCAAAATACGACATTTTAAACCGCATGAAATGGTTGAATAATTTCACACGAATGTCACGTACGATGTCTTGTCCTAACCAATTGGCCCAATACACAAAATAAAATTGCGAAAGCACCTCCATTAGTAAAACAACACCCATCAAAACCACATAATACAACAAGCCTTGTGCATCTTCTGTCTTGATATAGTTGTCAACCGTTTCCTTCAACAAATAGGGGCGAAGGGCTGCAAATACAGAAAGCGAGACGGCCCAAATAACTACCCCATTAAATCGCCATTGATAGGGTTTGGTGTATTTGAGGATTCGTTTAAACAATAAAGTGTCAAATGCTTTCATGGTTTTTTAGGCGTTTAGGTACGGATAGGTTATTTGAGTAAGATATAAACCGTGAGCGGGGACTGAAAATCCGGCTTGACTGCGGTCTTTGCTATCCAAAATTTTCTGCAAATCTGGCATCGTTATTTTTTCCAAACCAATGTTGATAAAAGTGCCTACAATGGCTCTTACCATATTTCGCAAGAATCGATCGGCTGTTATAGTAAATATTACTTGATTACCTTTTTTTTGCCAATGAGCTTGTGTGATTTTGCAATTAAAGGTGAATACATCGGTATGGGCTTTTGAAAAACATTCAAAATCAGTATGATGGAGTAAAAGAGCCGTTGCTTCGTTCATCAATTGAAGGTTCAGAGGTTGTGCATACAACCAACTCCCTTCGCTGATAAAAGCATCTTTAAAGGTATGGATTTGGTATTCGTAGGTTCGCGAAGTCGCATCAAATCGTGCATGAGCATCGTCAGAAACGTGAATGATGTTATAAATCACGATCGATTTTGGTAAATACGAATTGAGTTTGGTCACCCAAAAAGGAGCATCCAATACATCAGGGTAATCAAAATGAGCAAACATTTGTTTGGCGTGTACACCGGCATCGGTTCTACCCGCACCTACAATTTCAATGGATGTTTTTAGCAATAAAGAAAGTGCTTTTTCCAAAGTTTCCTGCACAGAAGCGGCATTGGGCTGCGATTGCCACCCATGGTAATTGGTTCCGTTGTATGCTAATTCAATAAAGTATCTCATAATCGATTGGCAAAGATAATTGAATTGAATAATTAGGTTTGGGATTGGGGGTATAATTTTGCGTTAAAAGTAAATTGCGGGGTTAAGGTTGCGGGTTGCGGGTTTCGGGTTTCGGGTTTCATGTTTCATGTTTCAGGTTTCGGGTTTCAAGTTTCACGTTTTGAATAAATACTTTAATTTTACGAAAATTAATTCCCACACTTGAAAAAGATTCTATTACTTTCCGACACACACAGTTATTTGGACGACAAGATTTTAAAGCACGTTGATTGGGCCGATGAGGTATGGCATGCAGGAGATATTGGTGATTTGATGGTAACCGATACTTTAAAAAAATTAAAACCACTTCGGGCGGTTTATGGAAATATCGACAACAATGAAGCTCGAATGGAATTTCCGCTAAACAATCGGTTTTGGTGTGAAGAGGTAGAAGTGTTGATGACGCATATTGGCGGTTATCCGGGAAAGTACAATCCCGCCATCAGGCAAGAATTGCAAATGAACCCGCCCAAGTTATTTATTTGCGGCCATTCGCATATATTAAAAGTGCAATTTGACAAGCAATTGAATTTGTTGCACATGAATCCGGGAGCGGCAGGTATTCATGGCTTTCATCAGGTGCGAACGATGTTGCGATTTGTAATTGACGGAACAACAATCAAAGATCTAGAAATAATTGAGTTTGAAAAACGCGTTTAGTCTTTTGGAATTTGCAGGCGAATCGTTATTTCGGAACCTTGATTGGGTTTGGTTTTTAAGTCAAAACTACCTTCTAAATTTTTAAGTCGGGCTTTAATTTGTGATAACCCAAAACCTTGATTAGATAGATATCGCTGTTCACCAAAACCTATTCCGTTGTCTCGAACCTTTAAAATTAGTTTACCTGCATCTTCTTTTATACTTACATATCCTTTGCTAGCTTTACTATGTTTGATGATATTGTTCATCAATTCAGTAATAATAAAGTAAATTTTCACCTCAAAATCTAACTGATAGCGAGTTTCGGAAGCTATTTTTCCGCCAAATTCAAAGGAAAGCAAGGAATTGGAATTTTTCTCACACAAATCTAATAACGCATGATGCAACCCTAGTTTGGCTAAAACAGGTGGAATTAATTCGTGCGACAAATCGCGTACCTTATCGTGGGCATCTTTTAACAACGAACGTGCTTTGATGATTTCGTCGGGTTGTTCTTTTTGATGGGTTGCTAAAAAAGCAGACAAATGCAATCCTGCCGATGATAAAAGTGCACTAATATTATCATGCAGCACTTGTGAGAGTTTTTGGCGTTCCAATTCCTGCCCGTCTAAGGAGGCGTTAATGATGTTTTCTTGAATTTCGCTATCAATTTCTTTGATCTTATTTCGTTGTTTTAGCTTTAAGTTTTGATAGTAGAAATAAAACAGGATGATACTAAATATAAAAAGGCAAACAAAAACAATAATAATTTTTCTGTTCCGCGATTGTCTGTCTTCTAATAATTTTTTTTCCTGATAGAATTTGGCTTCAATTTCATTGATTTTGTATTTAATTTCAACTTCTCGTGCAGCGTCACTTATTTGTGTATTGTATACTTTTTCTTTGTATTCGATGGCTTGATTGAGATAGCTGTTTGCTTTTTCGAAGTCTTTTAAATTTTCATAGGCGTACGTTAAATTTAAAAAAGTCTCAATCAATTCATTGTCATTCATGTCCTTCCGGTACTTATCCAAAGTTTCATTGTAATAATCAGCCCCTTTCTGAAAATCCTGTTCAACAACCATGAAGTAATATCCCAAATTACTCAATGCACTGATTTTAATGGAAGATTTATCTGTTTTTTGAGAAAGTACTAAACATGTATCTAAATATTTTT
>NZ_JBILTE010000019.1:0-22315 GCF_044371705.1 Flavobacterium sp.
CAAACACAACGAAAGCAAAAGAGCAACCATAAATGTACTGATGGCCAATCGTTTCAACTCCGGATCCAATTCAACCGGACTGGTATTTCGTTTCACTCGCATTAAATGACTCGTTAAAGGCAAAAAAACAATCAAATACAAATATTGATCGATAGCAAAATCTTTTAATAGACCAAAAATGAACAACAATACCATTGCAGTAATGACCAAAAAATAGTGGTATTGTTTGGCATTGGCTCCGCCTATTTTTACAACAATCGTATTTTTTCCGGCTTTGCGATCAGAAATTTCGTCACGCATATTGTTTAAATTCAATACGCCTACACTTAAAAAACCAATGGCTACAGCAGGCAATAATAAGTACCAATCGAATACTTTGGCAAACATAAAATACGAACCATAGGTACTGACCAATCCGAAAAACACAAACACAAACACATCACCATAGCCTTTGTATCCGTAGGCTTCCTTTCCAACTGTGTACCAAATGGCTGACGCAATGGCTACAATTCCTAAAACAAGAAAAAATATCGAATAGTAAAAGTATTTAAAATGAAACGCAGTATATATGAGTAATAAAGCAGACAGAAAAGTTAGTAAAGCAGTAATGATAATGGCACGTTTCATTGCATCAGGTGCAATCACACCGCTTTGCAAAGCACGTTTCGGACCAATACGGTCTTCGTTATCCGTTCCTTTGACGCCATCCCCGTAATCGTTTGCAAAATTGGATAATACCTGTAAACCGATGGTTGTTAAAATCAACAACCCAAAAATCTTCCAGCTAAATACTTGTGTAGGTGTTAAAACACTTTCTGTGGGCTGCGAAAGTGCATAAAAACTTCCCACTAAAATTCCGGACACCGACAAGGGTAATGTTCGCAAACGTGCCGCTTCAATCCAATGCTTCATTTTTTCATATTTTATGTTACAAATGTAATGCAAATTTAGATGCTACATCCAACTTCTCTCCACTCGTTCTACTTCATACAACCAAAAGTTAATCCAAGGTTTTAAAAGTGAATAATTTGCAAAGTTAAACTGCAGATCTCCTGCGGCTGTATGAATGGTTAGATGCACCACATCTGCATTTGTATGCCAAAAATACTGTTTGGTTGTAACTCCTTGAATTTTATAAGGTGCAACAATTTGATGTTCCACATCCCATGCTTTACTTTTGATACAAATAAAATCACGGCTGAGCAATAGTCGGTAATTTTTAAATTTAAAAAACAATAGTAAAGCGACAAATAAAACGTAGACAATTAAAAAAGGAAAATAAAACTGGATTTGCTCAAACACAAATATTCCTAGTAGCAGCACCACACTCACCGGAAAAATAACACCCAGCAAGACCCCTTTAATCAGGTAGCGGTAATTCGGTTGAATGGTTTGTTCAAACGAAGGAACTTGATCTAAAATCTTGAGCAAAATAGCATCGCGTTCAGTTGTATTACAACCCGGGACTTCAATGTCGTTCTTTTTCCCCTCTGCATCCGCATCATCGGTGGAAGAAGCCTGCTTTAAATTTAAATCAAATAGATTTAATTTTTTTTGAAAGTAATTCTGCGTATACGTGGTTATTTGCACTTTCGCAGGTTTTACTAACGTATTCTTTTTAGCAAATAGTCCAAAAGTAATCGCCAATGCGTTTTTTTGAAGCGTCATTTGGTAATCAAAATACTTCACAACCGTTCGTACTAAATTAATCAACAATACTAAAGCCAAAATTAAAAAGATAAAAAACGAAAGTGAAAAATAATTCATCCCTTCTTCTACAAAACCATTTACTTGGTCTTCATCCACTTCAAAAGAGTTCACTACGTCGTGAAAACCGCCGTAAAGCGAACCCATAAAACCGATGATCAAAGCGATACTTCTACCGTAGTTAGAGGTGAGTCCTACTTTTAAAAGCGTAAGTAATCTTATTTTTAAAAAGGGTTGATTGGAAGTTGTCTCTTGATTCAAAGCTTCTACGGTAACAGCCTCTTTTTCACTATCCAATAATCTATGCTTTAAATGTTGGGCAATTTCATGATCTACGGCACGTATGCTCACTTCCTTTTTGTTACTTCCTGCCGTATCGATATCCACACTATAAACACCCACGAGCTTTTGGACCAGCGATTGGTTGATGTTGACCTGCTGGATTTTACTCAATTGAATGATAATTTTGTTTTTGGTAATGATTCCTTTTTGAATGACGAACTCCTGTTTTTGTTCGTCTAGGAAAAAAGTAAAATGGGTGTATTTTAAATAGGCAATAACACCGATAATTAGTAAAAGAACGACCAATCCAATACCAAAGTACAGCATTTTACTCCAATCAAAGCGGTAAATAATCAGTAGCAAAGGAGCCCACATTGCACGAATAATGCCTTGAAAAGTATCGGCAAACATAATCGCAATACCTTTGACAGATTGTCGCTGGGGTTTACTGAAATCAGATTCCATCTTTTTCATTTAGCGATTTTGTTTCCACTTCCTGAGCAGGTGATTCTATGACCTGCTTTTCAAGGATCTCTTCTGCGAGCAATGAATCCGGAGTTGACGTTTCAACAATTGGTGTGATTTTTTGCAGTAAAAAAGTTTTCATTTGTTCCGCTTGTTCCTTTGGCAAACCCGGAATATGCAAATCACTACTGCTTCCGCCGGCGGTATAAATCTGCAATTCACTCAACTGATACATACGTGAAAAAAATCCTTCATGCAAGGCTACATGTTGGATTCTGCTGAACGGAATTACGGTGGTGGTTCTTGACAGAATTCCCTTTTGAAAGAGAATATCCTTTTCACGCAATGCGTAACCCTTTTTTCGAAAGCTGATGGTGGACAGCCAAAACAGTAATGCAATTAAGATAACTGTTGCTCCTACGGTAGGTAGAATCAGCGGTTGACTTTCCTCTTTCACCCATAAAAAAATCAAGGTACCAATAGATAAAAGGATGGCAAAAACAGTATTTCCTATATACACAACGTTTAGGTAATCTCTGTTCAGCGGTTGCAGAGGTACTGATTCAAATTTAGGCAGTGTTTCAAAGGAAACAGGGTTGTTGGTGAATTCTTCCAAGAGTATATGTATTAGATTGTATTATGTAATTTTCATCATGCCTGCGGGATTACCCAAATGGCATCCCTACGGGACTTTATTGTGGGATTATGAACATCTTAATTACCCAAATAGCGTCCCTACGGGACTTTATTGTGGGATTATGAACATGTTTTAAATTGCAAAATGGTGTCAGTATGCTACTATATTGAACCATCTTAAACAATTTTAAACCCTTAAACAAATTCTACGGAAGCCACTTCTTTTCAAAATTCGGTTTTCGTTTTTCAAGAAACGCATCTCTACCCTCTTTTGCTTCATCGGTCATGTAAGCCAATCGGGTGGCTTCTCCGGCAAAGACTTGTTGGCCCACCATTCCGTCATCGGTTAGGTTCATGGCAAATTTGAGCATTTTGATAGATGTGGGTGATTTTGCTATGATTTCCTGAGCCCATTCATATGCGGTGGCTTCTAAATCGGCATGTGGAATTACGGCATTGACCATTCCCATTTCAAAAGCTTCTTGGGCAGTGTAATTTCTTCCTAAGAAAAATATTTCCCGTGCCTTCTTTTGACCCACCATTTTTGCTAAATAAGCGGAACCGTAACCACCATCAAAACTGGTTACGTCGGCATCGGTTTGTTTAAAAATTGCGTGTTCTTTACTGGCAAGTGTTAAGTCGCAAACCACATGCAAACTATGACCACCACCAACCGCCCAACCGGGAACAACTGCGATTACTGCTTTAGGCATAAAACGAATTAACCGTTGTACCTCTAAAATATTTAAGCGATGCATCCCATCGTCGCCCACATAACCTTGATGACCTCGAGCTTTTTGGTCACCTCCACTGCAAAAAGAATACACCCCATCTTTGGATGATGGACCCTCTGCCGACAACAAAACAACTCCAATAGAAGTGTCTTCCTGAGCATCGTAAAATGCTTGATACAATTCGGAAGTTGTTTTAGGTCGGAACGCATTTCGCACATCCGGACGATTGAAAGCGATGCGGGCTACCCCATTGCATTTTTTATATGTGATATCTTCAAACTCTTTTGCTGTTTTCCAATTTATTTCTGACATATCTATAGTATTGACGTGTAAAAATACTATTTTTAGCTTTTGAAATATATTAAATAAAATGAAAAAAATAATATTTTCCTTTCTGTCGATTTTTGCGGCAAATCTTGGTTACACACAAGCCTATGAATTTCAAACCATTAAAGAAATCAATTGTACTCCTGTTATTTCGCAAGGGATTACCGGGACGTGTTGGTCGTTTTCCACCACTTCTTTTTTAGAATCAGAAATCATTCGCCTTACCGGAAAACCGGTTGATCTTTCAGAAATGTACACGGTACGCAATACCTATCCTAAAAAAGCAGAAAATTATGTGCTTCGTCAAGGAAAAATACAGTTTAGCGAAGGCGGATTGGCACATGATGTACTCAACAGTGTGGCACAAAACGGATTGGTTCCCAACAGCGTGTATTCCGGCTTAAATGGTACTGCAGAAAAACACAATCATACCGAACTGCAAGCTTTATTAGAAGGTATGTTGAAAGTATTTGTAGAAAACCCGGGCAAGAAATTATCGCCCCAATGGAAGGAAGCGGCTCAAGCAGTTTTGGATGTTTATTTAGGGGAAAACCCAACTGAGTTTATTTATGATGGAAAAAAATACACGCCAATGACTTTTTTAGCTACTAGTAAAATTGACCCTAAAGCTTATGTTTCCTTGACTTCATTTACTAATGAACCATTTTATAAACCGTTTATTTTAAACGTACCTGATAATTTTTCAAACGGTAGTTTCTATAATTTACCGTTGGATGAATTTATTAGAGCTATTGATGAGGCGTTGGAAAAAGGATATACATTATCATTGGACTGCGATGTGAGCGAACCCACTTTTTCAGGTAAATACGGTGTGGCTGTGGTTCCTGAAAATGAAACTGATGCCAAAACAATTTTAACCGAAATTAAACCGGAGAAAAAAATCACGCAGGAATTCCGTCAGCAAGAATTTGAAAACCTCAGCACGCAAGACGATCACTTGATGCATATTGTTGGCAAAGTAAAAGACCAAAATGGCACTATTTACTACAAAGTAAAAAACTCTTGGGGCGAAACTTCAGGAAAAAATGGCTTTATGTACATGAGCGTCAGTTATATGCGGTTAAAAGCTCTTTCTGTTTTGGTGCATAAAGACGCATTAACAGCGGCTACTAAAAAATCTTTGGGTTTGTAAAATGGAACCTCTTGTTTTTCGTTCTTCTATTCACTGGTCATCGGCAGTATTACTTTCGGTTTTTTCCTTTTTCAGCGTTTTGATGCCCACTTTGGGCTTCATTTATGAAGATCTAGGATTCCCTGAAATTATTGCTGCAATTGTTGTAATGATTATTGGCGTAGGTATGTTTTGGATACTCTTAGATACAAAATACACTTTCAAAGGTGATTACCTACACTACTGTTCAGGTCCCATTCGAGGAAAAATTCACATGGAAACCATTCGTGCCATTGAACATCAAAAAGGTTGGTACTGCAAAAGTTTTTTAAAGCCTTCGTTGGATTATAATGGAGTTTATATCTACTATAACAAGTTCGATGACATCTATTTATCTCCAAAAGACAAATCAGAATTTGTTAATTACTTGTTGACAACTAATCCTAAAATTTTGATAAAGGACAATAAACCCGAATAAAAAAAGTTTAGATTTGTTTATATAACCTACTGAATACCACATTTCACATGCCAAAAAAAATAATTGCTCTTGCAATTTTGTGTATTTCATTCCTTTTTTCATGTCAGAAAAAAGTGGAATCACCTCTTTTGGCTCATTATGTTCCGGAAGAGGTAGTGGCAAAAGATTCGTCCATCATTACTATTCCTTTGGATTTAAATTTACAAGATGTACCTGATGAGTATCGTTACGAAAAACACTTGCAAATAGCCAATTTTTACCAAACCAATATCGGCACACCTGATTATAGTGGTTCATTTATTGTTGCAAAAAACGGTGCTATTATTTACGAAAGTTACCAAGGATATTCCAATTATGCCACCAAAACAAAAATAGATTATGTTACTCCGTTGCATTTGGCATCGGTAAGTAAAGTACTTACAGCTACTTTGGTTTTAAAACTGGTTCAGGAAAACAAAATCAATTTGAACGATCCTGTTAAAGTATATTTACCTAGCCTACCTTATCCGGAGGTTACCGTTAAAAACTTGTTGAACCACCGAAGTGGTTTACCACACTATTCTCGATTTGAAGAGCTAATCAAAGGTTGGGACCGAAGAAAAGTATTGAGTAACCAAGACATTTTGGCAACTTTAAGCAATTATAAATTAGGAGTATTGGCCAAATGTGACACACGATTTGATTACAACAATACCAATTATGCGTTATTGGCATTAGTGGTGGAAGCGGTTACCGGAACTGACTTTTCTAAAGCTATGCAAGACAAAATATTCGAACCTTTGGGAATGAATCATTCCTTTGTTTTCGATTATGCTACCCAAAAAAATCAAGTATCTCAGTCGTACAAAGGTAATTATGTCAACCATGGTTGGGATCAGTATGATGCTATTTATGGTGATAAAAATATTTATTCGACTCCAAGAGATTTAGTTAAATTTGATTTGGCTACCTATTCCAATACATTTCTTCGAAAAGATCTACGTGAAGAAGCTCTCAAAGGCTACAGCTACGAAAAACAAGGTTCCAAAAACTACGGTCTAGGCATTCGAATGAATGAATATACCAATGGAAAAACACTGCATTACCACAATGGTTGGTGGCATGGAAACACTTCGAGTTATACCACGTTGAAAAATGACACGGTTGTTGTCATTGCTCTTTCCAACAAATACACACAAAAACCGTATCGTGCGATACGTATTTCTGCCCTGTTTGCGGATTATCCGTTTGAGTTGGAAGCTAGGTAAGAATGTGAATAAATACTGTTTTTTTAGCTCGTAAATACCAGTTAACAGAAATGTTTAGAAAACTCACTATAATCCTACTGATATTACCTAATTATTTCTTTGATCAAAAGATTATATAACTAAGTGGATGTCGAAGTGAATTTTGACAAATTTATTTCTCTGTTGAAATAATAAGTAATCCTATAGACGTCTAAATCAATACTGTAGTTAAAAAAATCCTTCAGAAAAAATATCCATTTTGATCTTCGATCTTGTACAATTAATAAATATTTAGAGTATTTTTACAATAGATAACTAGTTTTTTATGAAAAATATTGATAAGAAAAGTATAGAAAATGCCTTTCGTTTGTTTGAATCAAATGATATAAATAAAATCGAAGTTGGAACAACAAAAGGTTTGACACAAATACATCATTATTTATTTAATGAATTATATGAATTTGCTGGAAAAGTACGTACCGTTAACATATCAAAGGGCGGTTTTAGATTCGCAAATGCTTTATACTTAAAAGAAATATTAGTAAAAATTGAACAAATGCCCGAAAACAGTTTTGAGGAAATTATCTCCAAATATGTTGAGATGAATATTGCACATCCTTTCTTAGAAGGCAATGGCAGAAGTATGCGAATATGGCTCGATTTAATTTTAAAAACTAAACTTAAAAAATTAGTGAATTGGCAGTATGTTGACAAATCTCTTTATTTACAAGCCATGGAGAGAAGTCCTATAAATGATTTAGAGCTACGAACTTTGTTAAGTCAGAATTTAACTGACGAAATTGATAGTAGAGAGGTTATTTTTAAAGGAATCGAGCAATCGTATTATTATGAAGGTTACAAAAATGAGGATAATAACGAATAAACTTAAAGTTCAGAAATTCAAATATTAACTAAAAACTATTAACTTACAATATGAATGAAAACCATTTGCTCAATAGTATTATTCATTTTTATTTTACAAAGTTGCTCAAATAAGGAAAACAATACTGACTTATTTGGGTATTGGATTTCAATTAATAGTGCAAATACTGTGGAATTAAAAATCTATGAGGATTCACTTATTTATAACTCTTGGGAAAAGTCAACAAAATTTTCTTGGAAAAGTGATAGTTCAAGAATTTACTACACTCAATTAACAAATATTGATCCTGAGTTGGAAACTCATTTTATAATGGAATATAGAATAAATGCTGAAAAAGACACCCTTTTCTTTAAAAACTCTAATTCTGCGTTTACAACTAAATTTATAAAAAAAGTTGACTAAATTGCAAATTGCAACCATCGAAGAGTATTTTGATTTAATAGAAGTCTTCGCGAAGTTGGGTCATGGAACCATCGTAGAGCTCTGTACTACTATGGAAGAGTTCTTATAACTGGGGGTGAGATTTCTATTTTCTTAACACTTAAGTAAAATATAGCCGCTGATTCGCTGATTTGAATAAAGAATTAATCAGCGAATCAGTGGCATAACAGCTAATCCTTTTCGATTCAAAATCAGTTTAGAAGAAGGGAATCTTAAAAAATCTCAACGTGAAAATCATCGCAAGAATATTAAACATTAAACCTATCCAATAGTACAAATTGGGCTGATCATTGTTCTTGATGATTTCCACACAATTTAACAATGGAAGTACTAGAAGTAAAATAGCCAATGGTATCCAGATAATCGGAACCTGCATTCCAATTAATTCTATTGAATCAAATTTTTTGACAATACTGAGAAGTACCAGCAAAAATGACAGCACACTTAAAAAGAGGTAGATTTTGTTTTTTAAAGTCATTTGCTTTTTTGTAACTATTGATTAGTACTAAATCAAATAAATCCCATCATCCTTAATCTCGATAAGTTTTTGTCTGTAAAGAGCACCAACCGCTTTTTTAAAGGTTTTTTTACTCATCTTTAAAATGGTTTTGATGTCTTCCGGATCGCTGTTGTCGTTTAATCGCAAAAAACCTTTGCTGGCTTTTAATTCGTCTAAAACTACTTGAGCATTTTCTTCAATTCCTTCTACGCCAACTTTATGTAAGGTAACATCAATTTTGCCATCGGGACGAATCATTTTTATGTAACCTTTGGTTTTATCACCGGGACGGATTTTATCGTCATATACTTCATTCTTGTACACTAAACCTTTGTGTGTGCCGTTGATGATTACATTAATACCCAAATCGGTGATATGTGAAATAATTAAATCCACTTCATGACCTTGCTCTAACTGCAAGGGTTCTTTACTCAGGTATTGGTTCAATTTGCTGGAACCGATCAAGCGATTGGTTTTTTCATCCAACGTCATGTGCACCATATATCGTTTGCCTTGCTCCATCGGACGGGCTTGTTCTTTGAACGGAACAAATAAATCTTTCTCCAATCCCCAATCCATAAAGGCACCAAATTCATTGGTGTAATTTACTCGTAAAAAGGCATAGTCGTTCAAAGTAATATAGGGCTGTAACGAAGTAGCCACCGGACGTTCTTCATGATCTAAATACACAAATACCTCGATTTCATCACCTATTTCAAAGTTTTTGGGAACGTATTTAATGGGTAATAAAACATCGTTGGTGCCGTCGGTTAAGAACAATCCCACCAATGTGGTTCGATCAATGCGTAAGGTGTGGTGTACTCCAATAGTCAACATAAAAAATAATTTGTGCAAAGGTAGGAAATATTGTTCAAGGGTTTGAGGTTGTTTAAGATGGTTTAAAAGTGTTTAAGGTTGTTTGAAAGTTAAAATCTATCATTATAAATACAATATAATATCTACCCACTGCTACTACCTACCTTTAAAGTTGGAGCAAACAAAATCAGGTTTGTAAATCTCTATAATAACACAATGCTCAAATTAAATCAACGCACCAAAATACTTCTTCAACAAACCATCATTTTCCAATGTAGGAGTAAAAACCTCCAACAACTGCGGTTGCTCGTTGTCACTAAAGAACGCTAGTAAAGCAACCTCCAATGTGGCTTCTGTACTCGCCATGCGGTACTTGAATCGGTACATATTTGCCAAAGACTCCGCCGTTAAACAATGAGCCGTTTCAAAATAGGTGTTAAAAATTGCATTCTCCTGATGTCCGGGTAGAATTCGAAAAATACCTCCACCACCGTTATTAATCAAGATAATTTTAAAATTTGCCGGAATATAATTGTTCCATAAAGCATTGCTGTCGTAAAAAAAACTCACATCTCCTGTGATCAACACCGTTGGTTTTATTGATATAACTGCCGCACCGATAGCTGTTGACGTACTTCCATCAATGCCGCTGGTACCTCGGTTGCAATACATATCAATAGACGGCGACCAATCAAACAATTGCATGTAGCGAATAGACGAACTGTTACTCACTTGCAACTGGATTCCTTCCGGTATTGCTTTGTTGATTTGATCAAATACTTTAAAATCACAAAAAGGAATGGTAGCTAAGTATTCGTCATGCTTTACTTTTCGCAACTTTTGCACTTGCAACCCTCGCATTTGATAGTCGCTTGTAATTGCTTGCGACTGTTGCAACAACTGCTGTAAGAAAGTGTTTGGATGCACCTTAAAATGCTCAGTCAAGCAACCAAAGGTATCGTAGGCTCGCAATGTATCCACGTGCCAATGGTGTTTCGGTTGGTAGGTTCGTAAAAAGGATTTAATACGTTTGGAAACAATCATCCCACCAAATGTGAGTAAAATTTCGGGTTGAAAAGCTTTGAAATCAGCTTCAGTAAACGGTGTTATGATTGTATCGATATTGGCAAGAAAGTTCGCTTGATGTAAATTAGAAGTCGACTCTGTCATTACAACAACCGAAGCATCATTTGCCAATTTTGACAAAATGCTAGTTTCAATGCTATGAGGCTCTAATGTCCCAACTAAAATTAATCTCTTTGAAGCTGCATTCCATAAATCAACCGTTGTTTCATTTAAGTCAAAAGACGCAAGCACTTCCTTGCTCTCAATAATCAAAGGTGACACTGTTAAGGATTCTACTGTTTCATACAAAGGCTCTTCAAACGGTACGTTGATATGCGTTGGTCCAGATTGCCGGATCGCTATATTGATTACCTCATTGATTAAAGTGTCATTTTCAGGCGAAGCTTCTTCTTTTAAATTGGCATTAAAAAGCGTATGATTCGCCAGCACATTCTGTTGACGGATCGTCTGCCCGTCACCAATATCTATTTTCTCAAAAGGTCGGTCGGCAGAAATCACTACCAGCGGAATCTGACTATAAAAAGCCTCTGCTACAGCCGGATAGAAATTTAATACTGCTGAACCAGATGTACAAATTACAGCTACAGGTTTCTTAATTTGTTGGGCTATTCCTAACGCAAAAAAAGCTGCACATCGCTCATCAGCAATACTGTAACAGGTGAAAAACGGGTGGGACACAAACCCGATAGTTAACGGTGCATTACGCGAGCCTGGTGCAATGACAATATGTTCAATTCCCTTGGCACGACAAATTTCAATGATGCTTTGGGCAAGTGGTATTTTAGGATAAATCATGGACTATTTTTACATTTTAGAACCGTGAGTGGGTTACCAACGCTTCTGTTACAAATTTAGAACTTATGTAGTAAATAGTACCGCAAAACCTTCTAAACTTTTGCTATATTTGAACAACTTTTTAACACATGGAAACCCTGATCAGACCGTACCGCGATTCCGACATTCCGGAAATACTTGCCATTATCAATTACAACATTCTGCATTCCACGTCGTTGTACGACTATACACCCCGAACCTTGGAACGACAAAGCGAATTATTGGCAGAAAAAACAACAAAGAACTTCCCAGTATTTGTTGCAGAGATCAATGGTAAAGTAGCAGGTTTTGGCATGTATGGTGAATTTCGCTTTCGCGAAGCCTATCGGTTTACGGTAGAACATTCTGTATATGTGACAGAAGCATTCAAAGGCAAAGGCATCGGCGGTAAGCTCCTTAGACGACTTATCGACGAAGCTAAAAGTCAAAAGTTGCACACCATGATTGGCGTGATTGATGCAGAGAACAAAGAAAGTATCTTGTTCCATGAAAAGTTTGGCTTTAAAACCGTTGGTGTCATCAAAGAATCCGGCTATAAGTTTGAACGATGGCTAGATTCTGTAATTATGCAGTTATTTTTAGATTAGCTTTGAATCCATTCTAAAATTTCATCATCTGTTGGAGACACTCTTGGACTGATTACTTTTTCAAGTTGTCCGTTCTTGTTAATTAAGTATTTTTGAAAGTTCCATTCTACTTCACTGTCTTTAACACCGTTTTGAGATTTTTGGGTCAAATACTGATAAACCGGCTCCATTTCTTTTCCTTTCACAGAAACTTTACTCATCATGGGAAAGGTTACGCCGTAATTACGTTCGCAGAAAGCTGCTATTTCTTTTTCACTTCCCGGCTCTTGTTCCATAAAATCATTTGCAGGAAAACCAATAATCACAAAATCGGAATCTTTATACTGCTCATAAAGCGACTGTAACTCCTTGTACTGTGGCGTCAAACCACATTTGGAAGCTGTATTTACAATCATTACTTTCTTTCCGCGTAAGGATTCAAAATCAAATTCTTTTCCTTCAATGTCTTTTACTTTGAATGAGTAAATATCTCCTTGTGCCATGACTTCAGATTTTGTGGTAGTTGCCGATGTTTCTTTTTTGTTTTGTGCTTGATTTTGACAGCTGATCAATATGAGACAGCAAACGATGGGTAATAAATTAAGTTTCATGTTTTTTTTATTTCAAATATAGGTATTTCGTTGGTAAGTTGATGAGGAACAATTCATAAATAGTTGTGAAAGTAGAAGTTTGATTAAACCTGACAGGCTATTAAAACTTGTCAGGTTTACCATTCACTACTTTATATAATGCTTCCGATACTGCACAAAAACAATCGAGGCAAATACCAAAAACCCAACTAACGTATACAAATAAATTTCTACATTTTGTTTCTCACCTGAGGCATACGAATGCAAACCAGACAAATGGAAGTTCACCCCAAAATACGTCATTAGAATTGATGCAAAGGCTAATACACTCATCACGTTATAAGTAAATAAACCTCTAAAAGCAGGTACAAATCGAGCATGGATGACAAATGCGTACACCATAATACTGATTAACGCCCAGGTTTCTTTTGGATCCCAACCCCAATAACGGCCCCAACTCTCGTTAGCCCATTGTCCGCCTAAAAAGTTACCGATGGTAAGCATGACCAAACCAATAGTCAGTGCCATTTCGTTGATATATGTAATTTCTTGAATACTTAACTTCATGCGTTCTTTGTTGAACTTGTTGGTAAACAACATCAACAATAAAGAAACAATTCCTAATATCATTGCCAATGCAAACGGACCGTAACTAGCCACAATAACTGCCACGTGAATCATTAACCAGTACGAATTAAGCACTGGTTGCAAATTAGCAATCGCCGGATCCATCCAATTCCAATGGGCAATCATTAAAATCATGGCTGCTACAAACGCTCCTGAAGCAACAGTTAACTTCGATTTGCGGTCAAATGCAAGTCCGAAGAACATAGTTGCCCACCCCACATAAATCATACTTTCATACGCATCACTCCAAGGAGCATGCCCGGAAATGTACCAACGAGCAATTAATCCTAACGTATGTAATGCAAACAGCAATCCAATCAGTATATGAAAGCCATTAACGATTCTGCTAACTATTTTAGACGAATTGACAATTTGAATGATTGCAAACCCTAGCATCAAAACACCTGCAAGCATATACAAATAAAACAGTCGTTTAAAAATGTCGTACTTGTTATAGAGTATCTCTGCGTCAATCTTTTGATCGGACGGACGAACGTCGCTACCGTACTTAATCTGGAACTTTTCCATACCATCTACAATATCATTCGCCAATTGATAGTCTTGCTTTTTAGTAGCATCCATCAAGGTTTGCATGTAGGCAGGCAATAAGTTTTTTAAGTTTTTCAGTTCCGTGTCTTCGTACTCATTCAACTCTAAAAACGACACCCATTTATTATTCGGGTCGTTGGGTACCGGAAAAATTCGAAGGATACTGCCACTCAAAGCAGCATTCAACAGTACTACTTTTTTATCAACATCAATAAAGTCCTTTTGGAACTGATTAGGAATGGGCGTATTGAACGCCTTGTCTAAATAAGGAGCCAGTTTATAATTTCCTTTTTCATCAAAAAAGCTGATGAACGGAGCATATTTTGCGTCAGCATCAACATTTAAAATCTTTCGAATGCTGTCATTCCCTCTTTTCAAATATACCAAAGGAACCTCAAACCACGGTTGCGGCGTTTGCGACATCGATAGAAAGACCTGATCTGAGGTATAGTTTTTGTAAGTATCGCTTTTACTTACCTTTCGCAACAACTCCGAAGAAAACGTATTGATAGGTTTCATGCGGCCACCCGCATCTTGAATGACCAAACGTCCAAATTTTGCAGCATGTTCGGGTGTAGCCATATTGGTTTCCAAAAACTTTTCCACTTCGGCAAGTGAGGGACGTTGATGCTGTTCATGGTTTTGAGCAAAGCCTACCAACGTACATAAGTAAAAGGCAAGCGATAGAAACTGCGTTTTCTTTTGTTTCACCTTTTCCAATTTGCGTTTGATATCTGCAAAACGAGTGTTCTTATCAAATAGAATCGCCATCATTGCCAAGTACAACAGGAAATACCCAATATAGGTTATCCAAGTGCCCCAGAAATCATGGTTCACCGAAAGTATCGTTCCTTTTTCATCTTGATCAAATTGGGCTTGAAAAAATCGGTACCCTTTGTAGTCTAAAATATTGTTCATGAAGATGTGAGCGTCTTGTTTTTTGTCGCCGTCCAACACCGTCACTTTGCTTTCAAAAGCCGAATAACTATTCATTGTTCCCGGATAGCGTTTCGCAATAAAGTCATTCAACTTAATAGCAAAAGGCAGTTCGTACACCTTACTTCCAAACATCAAGGTAAACTCTAAATCTCCCATTTTTACGGATTGTGGGATGCCCATTTTCCCTTTCGAACCAACCAAAGTAAGTTCCTTGGTTTCTCCATTGGCTTCTACTTCTACAATTAACACATCGTCGGTTTGTTGATCTTTCCAATCATTATTGGAAGTATAGTGTTTTTTCCCTTTAACCGGTGGTTCGGGCAACACAAACTGTGCCCCAGCAATGTTGTAAAGTGAACGGAACATCAACGGCTGCAACGAATCTTTGTAAACGGAGCCTTTTAATTGGTCTGCCATTCGCATAAAATCACCACCAAAAGTCGACTTCAATAAGTATTGATCGCCCTGTTGAATGATATTAATAGCACCACTGGTTTCTTTATTGAATGCAAATAAAATACCGTGCAGACTTTGCACTTCGCCTTCTTTTAGGAAATGCTCGTGACGACTACCATCGCTGGATTCTACCAATTTCAAATACGTTTCTCCTGCTGCATCCGGTTTGATTTCCTCGGTGGCATTCATGATATAATCTTTGTAACGCACTGTATAAGGTTTGTTGTCAAATTGGTCGTTGACGGCAAAGCTATTATTCGCTGCTTGCGATAGGATTAATCCTTTTTCATTGATTTTGCGTTTGTTTTCACCTTTGTATACACCGTCGGCATATACGGTTAAAAACACCTTGTCGGAATAAAAACGACTTTCGGTTGCTTCTTCTCGAATAGGCATCATCCCTTCAAAACTAATGTAGCGGGTAATGAAAGCTCCGACGATGATAAATATGAATGAAAAGTGCAAAAGTAGGGTTGCCCATTTCTCCTTTTTCCATAACTGATAACGGCTGATGTTGCCAAAGAAGTTAATCACAAAAAATAACATCATTGCTTCAAACCACCATGCATTGTAAATCCAAATACGTGCGGTATCGGTATTGTAATAACTTTCAATAAAGGTTCCGGCAGCCATGGCCGCAGCAAACGCAATAAATAAAAAGGCCATTAATCGGGTTGAAAACAGAAAAGAAGATATAATTTTGCCCATTATAAAGGATAATTTTTAGTGGCACAAAAATACTTTAAAAAGAAAGAATCTTCTATTTTTTTGGGCAATTTTTAAGGATAGTTTAAGAGGATTGCTATTCTTCGGTTTTTTACTTTTAAATAGCCGTGCTTTTTTAGTATTTTAGCCCCATGATTTCAATGGTACTTTTGGGTTCGGGAAATGTTGCACAACATTTGATCACTGCTTTTTCCAACAGCAGTGCAATTGATTTAATTCAGGTTGTGGCTCGAAATCCGAAATCGATACAACATTTGATTGCTTCTAATAAAATTTGTTCGGATTACCGTGAAATCAAAAAAGCTGATGTGTATCTTATTGCCGTTTCCGATAATGCGATTGCGGAGGTTTCCTCCCATTTGCCTTTCGAAAACCGATTCGTCGCTCACACTTCTGGAAGTATGGGATTGGAAATATTGGATGCAAAAAACAGACGTGGTGTTTTTTATCCTTTACAAACATTTACCAAAAACAAAGCGGTAAACTTTAAAGAAATACCCATTTGTTTGGAAAGCGAACAGCCCACTGATTATCCAACTTTGGAGCAAATGGCAAAAACAATTTCAGATGTTTATCAACTCATTTCAGCCGAACAGCGCAAGGCATTGCATGTTGCTGCAGTATTTGTTTGTAATTTTGTGAACCATTTGTATCAAATAGGTGCGGACATTTGTGAGGATAATAATTTGTCATTCGAACTTTTAAAACCGTTGATTGTTGAAACGGCTCAAAAAGTACAAACCTTAGCTCCTACAGCTGCACAAACGGGTCCCGCCAAACGAAAGGACACACAAACCATCAATAATCATCTACGTTTTTTAAGCGACGATAACCAAAAAGAATTGTATCAACTACTCACAAAATCGATTATAGATCATGGCAAAAAGCTATAAAGAAATCATGAACGACATCACTACTTTTATTTTTGATATAGATGGTGTTTTAACCGATAGTTCTGTTCATATTACCCCCACCGGCGAAATGCTACGTATCATGAACATACGCGATGGTTTTGCGATGAAAGCAGCCATTGAAAGCGGGTATCATGTATGTATTATTTCAGGTGGAAGCAATGAAGGCGTCCGCATTCGATTACAGAATTTAGGAATTACAGATATTTATTTAGGTACGCCTAACAAAGTGGAAACCTTTAAAGAATACTGCGGCATTTATCAAATTAACCCCGAACAAGTGTTGTACATGGGTGATGATATCCCCGATTATCACGTGATGCAATTGGTGGGATTACCAACGTGTCCGCAAGATGCCAGTCCGGAAATAAAAGCCATATCCAACTATATTTCGCATAAAAATGGTGGCAAAGGAGCGGTGCGGGATGTGATTGAGCAAGTGATGAAAGTACAAGGAAAATGGCATTTGTATTATGATGGGAAGCATGATTAGTTATTAGTCTTTAGTCCTTAGTCCGTTAGTTTTTATGTTTGTCTTTTCTCTTGCTTCTATCTACCAAATAAATAAAAAATGAAATACCTTCAACTCATACGTTTACCAAACTTGTTTTTGCTCGCATTGATGCAGCTCACTTTTCGCTATGGATTTTTAGCACAACAGGATATTCCTCTGGCGTTGGCGGATTGGCAGTACCTTTTGCTAGTGTTGGCAACTGTTTTAATTGCTGCTGCAGGCTATGCAATCAATGATATATTCGATCAGGATTCCGATGCAATTAATAAACCCGATAGAGCCATCGTTGGTAAATTCATAACTGAAGGACGAGCTTACAATATCTACGTAGGACTAAACATCACCGGTGTAGCTATTGGTTTTTATTTGTCCAACGTGATTTTGCGTCCCAGTTTTGCGGTAGTCTTTATTTTGATTGCAGCTTTGCTTTATTTTTATGCCACCAATTTGAAACAAACGCCGTTACTAGGAAATCTTGTGGTGGCTGCATTATTGGCTTTAAGCGTCTTGATTATTGGTATATTCGATTTATATCCGGCAACTTATGAAGCGAATCAAAAAGAAATGGGATTGTTTTTCAAAATTTTATTAGATTATGCCTTTTTTGCTTTCTTCATCAATTTGATTCGAGAAATTGCCAAAGATGCGGAAGACGCCAATGGCGATTACAACGCGGGAATCAAAACACTACCCATTCTTATCGGAGCCGGACGTACAGCTAAACTTATTTTTGTGCTTTTACTGATTGCAGTTGTATGCATTGGATTTTACCTCAACAATCATTTGATGCAAAATGATTTGTACTATGCAACTATTTACGGTTTGGTGGTGGTAATAGCTCCGCTACTCTACTTGTCAGTTAAGAGCTGGCATGCAAAAACGACGGCTGATTTTCAACACCTGAGCTCTGTATTAAAATGGATTATATTTTTCGGAATTCTTTCCATTGCAGTGATTACTTACAACATACAAATGAATGCTTAACGAACAATTACAAAACTACCATCTTATTTTAGCTTCGGGTTCACCCCGAAGACAGCAATTTTTTAAAGAATTGGGATTGGACTTTGAAATTCGTTTAAAAGAAATTGAAGAAGTGTATCCACCCCATTTACAAGCTTCAGAAATTACCGATTATTTAGCCGAATTAAAAGCTAGTGCTTTTACTAGCGAGTTAAATCCAAATGACATTCTTGTTACCAGCGACACCATCGTCTGGCATCAAAACGAATGTTTGGGGAAGCCCAAAGACTATCAAGATGCTTTTCAAATGCTGCAAAAGCTATCAGCTGGTACCCATCAAGTGATTACATCCGTTTGTTTAAAATCAAATGAGAAATCAGAAACTTTTCATGCAATTACACACGTCACATTTAAACCGCTAACCGACAACGAAATCAGGTATTATTTAGACCACTACCAACCTTTTGACAAAGCCGGAAGTTATGCTATACAAGAATGGATTGGTTACATTGGCATCACCAAAATAGAAGGCTCTTATACCAATGTTGTGGGTATGCCGATGCAATTAGTTTACAACAAATTGCTTAATTTTGCAATTTAAAAAATGAATATGGATTTTTTTCAAACCTATATAAAAGAGGAAATTGCGACGGGAATTGTTTTATTACTTGTCATTTTTTCACGTGTTTTAATTGCTAAAATAGTCAGACGTTTTGCCCGTGTTAGCGAAATTTTAGAGCATCGAGCGAACCTGGTTATCAAATATTTTAACATCTTAATCGGAATTATTGCAATCATCGCCTTATTTGTTATTTGGGGGGTAAAGCCGCAAAACGTGATTGTAGTGATATCATCCCTTTTTGCGGTGGTAGGTGTAGCAATGTTTGCCCAATGGTCTATTTTAAGCAATGTTACTTCCGGAATTATTTTGTTTTTTTCTGCACCCTTCAAGATTGGCGATACCATCAAAATACACGATAAAGAATTCCCGATTGAGGCCGAAGTAGATGATATTCGAGGCTTTCACACTTATCTAAAAACGAAAGAGGGTGAGCTAATTACTTATCCGAATAGTTTACTTTTACAAAAAGGAATTTCTATAATAAAAAATCAATCGGAAGAAAAAGAGTTTTTTGATTAAAAAATCGTACCTTATAGTGATGCTATAATTTCAATAATGGCGTTATCGTTCTTATGCTACATAAGTTTTTCCTATTTTTCTTGTCACTTTTTTGTTTCGCTAGTTCTTTTTCACAAGAAAAGAATGCGAAAACAGATTCCACACTGATTGGCTACCAAAAAATAGAGCATTTATCTAAAAAAAGTAAATTTACAACACAGTTGCATCGCTTGATTTTCAAGTCGACTTCCACGAAATATTCCCGCAGAAAGAAAACTACAACTGTTAATTCGTCACATGACACCTATCAAGGAAAAGTGATTCGGAACATTAGTATTCAAACACTTGATCCGTTTGGGTTTTCGGAAACTGATTCCACCCGCAGACCGCGACATTTTAGTTCCAAAGTAGGCAATGTGGTGCATATTAAAACCAAAAAGTTTGCCATACGTAATACCTTGTTGATAAAAGAAAACCAATTGTATGACAGTATAAAAATCAAAGAAACCGAACGTTTAATCAGAAGTCAGCGTTTTGTCAGACGCGTTTCCATTCAAACGCAACACGCAGCCGGGTCAGCCGACAGTGTGGACGTACACATTACCGTTTTGGATTCATGGAGTTTGATTCCCAATGCCAGCATTACCCCTTCGAAAGCCGGATATGAATTACTGGAACGCAATTTTATTGGTACCGGTCATTCGTGGGACAATCGGTACCAGCATGATTTAGAAGATAAGCGAAGAGCATTTTCTACCCGATATATTATTCCTAACATTAAGAATACCTACATCCAAACTACGTTGAATTATCAGATGGATTTGAATAAGGATTACATTAAATACATCAGCGTCGAGCGGAACTTCTTTTCACCATTAACTCGATGGGCAGCGGGTTTACTTTTGGAAAACAGATTCCTAAAAGACAGTTTACCAGATAATAGCGGCAATTTTGCTCAACAGACCTTTAAATATGGTACGATTGACGTGTGGGGGGGACATTCATTTGCCATTTATGCAGCTACGACCAAAAACGATCAAGTCACCAACCTCATCACGACCCTCCGTTACTTTAAAAGAAATTATGACCGGATGATTTCGGAGGACTATGATCCTTATGCCTTTTATACCAATGAAGCTTTTTGGCTGACAGGAATCGGCATTTCTTCGCGAAAGTTCATCAAAGATGAATACATTTTTAATTATGGCATAACCGAAGATGTACCCATTGGAAAATATTACGGAATTACGGCAGGTATTCAAGAGAAAAACAGTACTACACGAATGTATCTAGGAGCTCGAGCCACCTTGGGTGATTACTTTAAATGGGGTTATTTTAGTACCAATTATGAATACGGTACATTTTTTAACAATGGAAAAAATGAACAAAGTGCATTTTTTGCGGAACTTTACTATTTTTCTCCATTATTTGACCCCGGTAAATGGAAAATCAGACAATTTTTTAAAAGCACGATGGTTTTTGGTGGCCATCGCATTAATGTGAAAGGCGATCAATTGTCCATTAATGAGTCCAATGGCATCATTGGCTTCAACGATTCCAAACTTTTCGGCACCCAGAAAATGGTCTTTTCATTTCAGACCCAAACCTACTCGCCTTGGGAATGGGCTGGATTTCGTTTTAATCCTTTTTTTAATTACACTTTGGCTTTTATTGGAGATTCCGAAAACGGTTTTTCAAACAGTCCGGGCTATTCAAAAATTGGACTGGGTGTATTGCTATCCAATGATTATTTGGTTTTCAGTTCGTTTCAATTGTCCTTTGCCTATTATCCAAAAATACCAAATGAAGGGACCAATATTATTCGAACAAATAATTTTAGCACTAGTGATTTCGGGTATTTAGATTTTGAGATTAATAAACCTCGAACGGTCATTTTTAATTAATGAAGTCGTTTAAACTTTTTTGTTAAAGAAAATGTAAAATCCGCAGTCAACCTTTTATTTTTTTATATTTGGAAACGCTACAAAAAGATCTACCAATGATTCGAAAACGGATTTTTATTCTTTTACCATTTTTATTTTTTATTTCCGTTCAGGCACAACAGCCATCTAAACCAAATGCGATTGACATTTATAATCAAATTCAAAAACTCAACTTTTTAGGAACGGTGCTTTATGTTGCAGCACATCCGGATGATGAGAACACCCGCTTAATTTCGTATATGGCCAATGGGATAAAAGCTAGAACCGGTTATTTGTCTCTTACTCGAGGCGATGGCGGTCAGAACCTAATAGGACCAGAATTAAGAGAGTTACTAGGTGTGATTCGTACGCAGGAGTTAATTGAAGCCCGTAAAATTGACGGAGGTGAACAATTTTTTACACGAGCCAATGATTTCGGTTATTCCAAAATACCCGATGAAACCCTCCAGATTTGGAATAAAAATCAAGTGATGGAAGACATGATTTATATCATTCGGAAATTTAAACCCGATGTAATCATTAATCGTTTTGATCACCGTTCGCCGGGAACTACACACGGTCATCACACATCGTCGGCGATGCTGAGTATTGAACTATTTGACTTAGTAAATGATCCGAAAACCTATCCAAATCAGTTAAACTACACCACTACTTGGCAACCCAAACGTTTGTTTTTCAACACCTCCTATTGGTTTTATGGCGGAAGGGAAAAATTTGAAAAAGCAGACAAAAGCAAGCTAAATAATTTTGACATGGGAGTTTACTATCCGCTGTTAGGCAAATCGAATCAAGAGATTGCCGCATTAAGCAGAAGTCGGCACCAATCGCAAGGTTTCGGCAGTACCGGTTCGCGAGGCGATGAAAC
>NZ_JBILTE010000140.1:0-6485 GCF_044371705.1 Flavobacterium sp.
CAAAAAAATATTTGAAGATGCTAAGCCATTCCACTCGCGAGGTAATTGCTGAACCGATTCATATATGCTAAAAGAGTACGCTGAATTCAAAGACTACTGATTTCAAAAAATAAAGGGATAAAGTTAAAGTATGTTGGATAAATAATAATCTTATTTAACTTTATATAAATTAAAAACGTATGATTTATACTCTAAACACTATTCGAGAAAAAATTCAAGCATTAAATGGCTGGGATTTTACAGATAATGCTCTTAGCAAGTCGTATGCATTTAAAAATTTCACAGAGGCTTTAGCTTTTATTGTTCAGGTAGGTTGTCATTCGGAAAAACAAAACCATCATGCCGAAATTTGGAATGTCTATAATAAAGTAACCCTCCGTTTGTCAACGCATGATGCGGGAGGGGTTACTGATAAAGATTTTAAGTTGGCAAAAGCAATTGATGAATTGGGTTAAACCCATCCACAAACAATAGCTCCCATAATGGTTAGGCTAACAATCCAATAGCCCGCATGAATAAAAATGTATTTCCATGATTTGCGTTCAAACAAACCGTTGATGGCAATTACTGGAAGTGCAAAGAATAACCCGGACATGAATCCGTGAAGTGCTCCGTGTTTAAAAGTTCGGAAAACGGTTCCATAGTCAGCCATAAATGCGTTGTAGGATGGCAATGCTTTGGTTGGATCACCACCCACCATTCCAATGGCTCCAAATTGATGAATAGTCAGCACTTGCATAATCATTGCAATCATGATTGAGAAAATAAAGGTCAAGCCAAATATTTTCAGCATGTTTCCTTTTTTCAATTGTTCTTCGGTAAGTCCTGATTCTTTCATCCAAGCATTTGCAAAAAGCATCGGACTGTACCAAACGGCACCTACCACTAATGTAGAAGCGGCAGCAACTAAGATAGCGTAAAAATTCATTTCCATAAGTTACTATATTTTGGTTAGTAGTCCAAAATTAACTTAAATATTTAAATTTTATATTAAAAGTAAGCTGATTATTAACGATTAAGTTAAAATGTTAGACTTCCTGCGATTTCTTTTAAGCTGATTTCGGTTTGTTTCGCCAGTAGTTCTGCATTGGTTAATCGAATGACTGCATTGGCATAATTTACTTGTGCAGTTCTGAATTCTACGGGTGAAATAGTTCCGATTTTAAATTTATCGAGTGTGATTTCTAAGTTTTGACGTGCAATTTTTTCATTCTTTTGTTCCATTTCCAACAAGGCTAAATTGGAAAGGTAGGATTGATAAATACTTGAAATTTGGGCAGTAACCGTTTGTTTTTGTCGGTCAATCAGCAGCTGTGTATTTTCCAGTTGAATTTTAGAAGTTCGTTCATTACGATTCTGATTAAATCCGTCAAAAATATTCATAGAAGCAGTAAAACCGTAATTAAAATTACGCCCGGTTGATTGCGTAACGAATCCAAAAGGTGTTTCTGAACGAATCAAATTATAACCTGTTGATAAACTTACACTGGGTAGTCTGGCAGCTTTTACCTGTTTGAGTTCATATTCTTGAATCTTTTTATTGATGTATTGCATTTGCAGTTCAGGGTTTTGCTCCTGAGCTAAAGTTAACAAATCGGTAAATTTCAAAGATGCATCAATCATTATAACATCTGAAACTGTAAAATTAGTTTCCGAAGGCCGCACTAATAATTGATTTAAAGCTATTTTTGAAATAGCATATTGTTCATTTAATCTAATTTTTGCTGATACGTCAGCATTGTAATCCACTTCTGCATTGAGCACTTCCAATTTTGAGGCTTTTCCAATGGTAAAACGGGTTTGAGCAGTTTTTAATCGAAATTCAGAAACTGTTATAATGCTGTCTAAACTTCTGATTAAGTGCTGTTGATTGACTAAGATATAGTAGGTATCATATACTTCACTTACTCTTGTAAGAACGTTGAATTTTAGTTCAGTTTCGCCTAATTTTTGAAGTTCTTTTAATTGGTTGTGTCTGGCAAACATTCTAAACCCATCGAAAATGGTCCATTCTAAACCAACACCAAAATTTAAATTCAAATTTTTGGCTCCGTCAATTTCAACTTCATTACCGTTTGCAAATGTTTGGTCAATATTTAAAACTGTATTATTGTTAGTGATGGTTCCGTTTACTCTTGGCAACATACCTGCATTGCCAATTGATACATTTTCTTGATCAATTTGCAAATCGTTTTTTGCAATACGTATATCAAAATTATTTTCTAACGTAATGGCAATTGCGTCTTCCAATGTTAACAGTGATTGTGCAAAAGTAAAAAAGGGAACGCTAATAAAAAGTAGCAGTATATATATAGAATTCTTCATAAGTTCAAATTAAACAGACTCACGGTCGTATTGATCGGCTTGGTCTAATTCTGTTCGGTGTTTCTTTTCGCGTGACCACATTAAATAAATGGCGGGAATCACATAAAGGGTCAAAATTAAAGAGAAAATCGTTCCGCCAACAATCACAATTCCCATTCCCATTCTGCTTTGCGATGCGGCACCTAATGACACAGCAATTGGCATGGCTCCCAATGCTAGAGTTAAACTAGTCATCAAAATGGGTCGCAATCGCGATTCAGATGCTTGCATGACTGCTTCGTATTTTGATTTTCCTTGTTCGCGAAGTTGATTGGCAAATTCTACGATTAGAATGCCGTTTTTAGTTACCAGTCCGATAAGCATTACTGTTCCAATCTGGCTAAAAATATTCCATGTTTGTCCAAATAACCACAGTGAAAATAAGGCTCCTGCAACCGCCATGGGTACCGTTAATATGATGATAAACGGGTCGATAAAACTTTCAAATTGTCCGGCAAGGATTAAGAAAATAAGCAATAATGCTAACCCGAAGGCAAACATTGTATTGGAATTACTTTCGGCAAAATCACGAGATTCACCTCCTAAATCTGTTGTGAATGATTCGTCTAACACTTTATCTTTAATACGTTCCATGGCTTCAATTCCGTCGCCAATACTTTTGCCGGGGGCCAAACTCGCCGAAACGGTTGCCGCCATGTAGCGGTTATTGTGAAACAATTGAGGCGGGCTGCTTTGTTCTTCGATTGTTACTAAATTGTCCAATTGTATTAATTGTCCGGCATTATTGCGAACAAAAATTGCCGCTAAATCCAGTGGTTGGTCACGGTCTTTTTTGTCAAATTGACCGATGACTTGGTATTGTTTTCCATTCATTAAGAAATATCCGAAACGCTGTCCGCTTAACGACAACTGAATACTTTGGGCGACATCAAGCACAGAAACGCCTAGGGATTGAGCTTTTTCACGATTGATAGTCACATAAATTTCGGGCTTGTTGAATTTTAAATTCACATCGGTTATAGAAAAAGTAGGATCTTTCGAAGCTTCTTCCATAAATTCAGGAATTTTTTTCTGCAACATTTCAAAGTTTTTGGCTTGGATGATGAATTGTACTGGTAAACCGCCGCGTCTGTTTACAGAAATTGTCGGTTGTTCGGAAACGGAGGTTTTGGTGTCAGTAAATCCCTTGGTTAATTTAGTTAATCTGTTGGCAATATCTTTTTGCGAGGCATCTCTATCTTCTGGATCTACCAAAGAAAGTCGGGCGAAACCTCTATTGAGTGAACCGGCACTAAAACCAGGAGAGGTAACAATCAAACTTATTTTTTTCTCTGGAACAGAATCGGTAATCAATTGTGACAAGTCTTGCATAAATCGATCCATATAATCATACGTTGCACCTTCCTGCCCGGTAACATTGACCAAAATCATGCTTCTATCGTCATAGGGAGCTGTTTCTTTTTGCAGAATATTGTAAAACAAAACAGATAAGCCCAAACAAATAATTAAGATAGGAAAACTAAGCCATTTTCTTTTCATGAATTTACCCAATGAATGGGCATATCCCTTATTTAAATTTTCATAAAAAGGTTCGGTCATTTCGTAGAATTTCGAACGTTTTTGTTTTCCGCCTTTCATCAAATAGGCATTCAACATGGGCGTTAAACTCAGGGATACAAAGGCTGAAATTAACACAGCCGCACCTATGACTATTCCGAACTCTCGAAATAATCTTCCCACAAATCCTTCTAAGAAAATAATTGGGAGAAATACTGCTGCAAGTGTAATGGAGATTGAAATTACCGCGAAGAAAATCTCATTAGAACCTTTAATTGCGGCTTCGATGGGCGACATGCCTTCTTCTACTTTTTTGAAAATATTTTCGGTAACAACAATACCATCATCTACTACCAAACCTGTCGCTAATACAATAGCCAAAAGGGTCAATACATTAATGGAGAATCCAAAAATGTACATGATGAAAAATGTTGCAATGAGCGAAACGGGAATGTCAATCAATGGACGAAAAGCGATTGCCCAATCTCTGAAGAACAGATAAATTACTAGGGTTACTAAAATCAATGAAATCAGTAAAGTTTCAGCTACTTCAATGATGGCTTTTTTGATGAAAATAGTCGTATCAATGGCAACATCTAGCTCAAAATCTTTTGGCAAATCTTTCTGGAGCAGTTCATATTGTTTGTAGAATTCTTCCGAAATGTCCAAATAATTTGTTCCCGGCTGCGGTGTTACTGCAAGACCAATCATGGTTTGCCCGGAATCGCTTAATCGGGTTTCTAAGTTTTCAGCTTCCAGGCTTGCCTTGGCTACATCGGACAAGCGAACTATTTTATCTCCCTCCGATTTTACAATGATGTTATTGAAATCTTCTTCTGTAGTTAAATTTCCGAGCGTTTTTACTGTTAATTCCGTGTTGTTTCCGGTTAGTTTTCCTGAAGGCAATTCAACATTTTGCATGTTTAATGCTGCAAGCACATCAGATGCGGTGCAACCATAAGCAGAAAGTTTTATGGGGTCTATCCACAACCGCATGGCGTACTTTCGTTCACCCCATATTCGAACACTACTTACTCCGGGTATGGTTTGCAAGCGTTGTAAAATGACATTTTCGGCATAATCGGTGAGTTCCAAAACATTTTTGTTTTCACTTTTCATGGTCATTGTCAGAATCGGGTCGGAGTTGGCATCAGCTTTTGAAACTACCGGAGGTGCTGTAATATCTTCCGGTAAACTTCTAACCGCTTGTGATACTTTATCGCGGACATCATTGGCGGCTTCTTCTAAATCTTTGCCAAGATTAAACTCGATAGAAATAACGCTTGTTCCTTGCGCACTTGTTGACGAAATATTTCGAATTCCGTCGATGGAATTAATGGCTTTTTCTAAAGGTTCTGTAATTTGTGATTCAATAATATCGGCATTGGCACCGGTATAATTGGTTTGAACATTTATTTGTGCAGGGTCAATTGAGGGGAACTCACGAACTCCCAAATAGGTATATCCTATGATTCCAAAAAGGACAATCATGAGGTTCATGACAATGGTTAAAACCGGTCGCTTGATGCTTAAAGTTGATAAAATCATGCGATTTAGTTTTTTGCTAGTGTAATTTTGAGAGGAGCTCCTTCTTTTAAAGCCATTATTCCGGAAATGATAACGGTATCACCGGGTTTTAATCCCGCAGTGACTAAAATATCTTTTTCAGTACGTGCTTCGGTTTCAATAATGACTTCCTTTGCCATTCCTTTGGAGGAAATAAATACCTTTTTGCCATTTTGAATAGGGATGATTGCTTCGGTAGGAACAAGTAGTGCATCGTTGATGTCATCCAGTGGCAATGTGATATTGGCGTAAGTTCCTGGAATTAATCTTCCTTGTTTATTATCGGCTAATGCTCTAATCTGCAAAGTCCTGGTCGATTGCTCAATAGCAGGTTCCATTGCATAGATTTTTCCTGTAAATTTTTCACTGGAACCGGATGTTGTAAAACTTAAATCGGTGTTCAGTTTCATCATGGTTGCATATTTTTCAGGAATGGAAAAAGTAATTTTTACTTGTGCATTATTTACCAATTTAGCTATTAATGTTGCCGGTGTTACATACGTTCCCGGTGAAATGGAACGCAATCCTATTCTTCCCGAAAAGGGAGCAATGATAGAAGTTTTAGCAATTTGGGCTTGTGTTAGTTGTGTTTGAGCTTTCGTAGACTGTAGTTCGGCATTGGCAATATCATATTCTTCCTGACTAATGGCTTCTTTTTGCAGCAGCAATTTAGCTCTTCTTTCATTTTCAGCGGCCAACGATTGTCGGGTTTTGGCTTGTGATAGCTGAGCTCGCAGTTCGATATCGTTGACTTTTATCAATTCTTGACCTTTTGAAACCTGTTGACCTTCTTTGAAAAAAATACCTTGCACAACGCCCGACACTTCACTGCGAAGTTCAATCTGTTCGTTAGCGTCAATAGTCCCCGATAATGTTAATTCATTAGAAAATTTCTGTGGAATTAAAACGAGACCTTTAACGTTGGTGGCCATTTTTGGGCCTGCACCTTTTGCAGTGTTTTTTTCGTTTTGAGATTTGTTGGCTGTAATTCTGTAAACTATTAACGCAATTAATCCCGCTGAAAGCAGTAGTAAGAT
>NZ_JBILTE010000020.1:0-21981 GCF_044371705.1 Flavobacterium sp.
ATCAGGTTTTGAAAAATAAAATTGAATATCAATTAGAAGAAATCAGCTCATTAAAAAGCCAAATTGATATCGCAAATGAGTTAGTGTCAAATTTCCAAACAATGTTAGATTCTGAAGAAAAACTATTTTTATTTGGAGAAAGTTCATTATTTCTTATAAACACACGTGAAAACAGTTTGCTGAGTACCAGCTTGCAACAAATAGATACACAAATAAAATTTTGCGTATCTAATTCCGATTTGTTTCGATTAATTGCCAGTCCGGAATTCAATAATTAAAAAAAAACTGCTTTTTTTAAATGAAATTGAACAAAGCAGCTAGGAATATGGTTTAGAATGAAAATGGTTTAATTTCACTCATCTCATAGTAAGCTTTTTCAATCCACTCCCGATGATTGGGATGAGCAATTTTAACCAATTCTGTTACTCGTTGTTTTAGTGTTTTTCCATACAAATTGGCTATGCCATATTCTGTAATAATATACTGAACATGCGACCGTGTAGTGACAACACCCGCTCCTTGTTTTAAAAAGGGTACAATTCTACTTTCACCACGTTTTGTTTGCGAAGGCAATGCAATGATTGCTTTTCCTCCAACACTTAAGGAAGCACCTCGAATAAAGTCCATTTGGCCACCAACACCTGAATACATTTTTCCACCAATTGAATCGGCACAAACCTGTCCGGTTAAATCAACTTCAATAGCGGAATTAATAGCTACCATTTTCGGATTTTTTCGTATTCTGGCCGTGTCATTTACAGCCGACGATTCCTTTAATTCGACAAAAGAATTGTCGTCAACAAAATCATATAATCTTCGGGAACCCATTAAAAAAGTTGCTAAAACACGTCCGCGTGTGGTTCCTTTAAAGTTACAATTGATAATGTCTTTCTCAATCAAATCAATCACTCCATCAGAAAACATCTCTGTGTGCAATCCTAAATCTTTATGATTGTGTAATTTGCTCAAAGCAGCATTCGGAATGGAACCAATACCCATCTGAAGTGTACTTCGGTCTTCAATTAGGGAAGCAACAAATTCTCCTATCTTTTCTTCTTCGGGAGTAAAAGTATCAATGCCATGGGCAAAAATAGGTTCATTTACTGCTACCAAATAATCAATTTCCGATTCATGAAGAATTCCATCACCAAATGTTCTCGGCATATTCGGGTTTACTTGAGCCACTACAATTTTTGCGTTTTCTATTGCAGCAACTGATGCTTCAACAGAAACACCCAGTGAACAATAACCATGTCGGTCAGGTGGAGAAACATGAATAAAAACCACGTCCAGCGGCAGTACGTTTTTTCGAAATAAAACGGGTAATTCACTTAAAAAAACGGGGGTATACGAACCGTTTCCGGCTTTTAAAGTATGTCGGACATTGGCTCCAAGGAAAAACGAATTCACATGAAAACTTTTTGCAAGTTCCGGGTTGGCATAAGGAGCTTCACCTTCGGTGTGTAAATGGCAGATTTCTACGTTTATTAATTCGGAAGCTCTAGCTGTTAATGCTTTAGATAAAACTGTTGGCGAAGCAGCTGCAGCTTGTAAATACACCCTATCTCCGGATTTCACAACTTTTACAGCTTCTTCTGCAGTTACATATTTGCTCATAATCTTTAAATTTTAAGCAAATATAAAGTGAATTTCAGGCAGTAAAGATGATATTTCTCATTGTTTTTATTTTTTTGTTTGTAAATTATTTCTTTTTAAAAAAGCACTATAAACTATCCCTCTGCTATTGTATTGCTGTAAATAATTCTAAAAAAGTGTACCTTTGTCGCTTTAAATTTCAAGATATGATTATCTCAAAAACCAAGGAAGAAATCGAATTAATGCGTGAAAGTTCATTATTGGTTTCTAAAACGCTTGGATTGATTGCGAAAGAAATAAAGCCAGGAGTGACCACTTTGTACCTAGACAAACTAGCCGAAGAGTTCATTCGTGATAACGGTGGTATTCCGGGATTTTTAGGTTTATACGGTTTTCCTAACTCACTTTGTATGAGTCCAAATGCCCAAGTGGTTCATGGTATCCCCAATAACAAACCTTTAGCAGAGGGTGATGTTATTTCTGTGGATTGCGGTGTTTTGAAAAATGAATTTTATGGTGATCACGCTTATTCGTTTGAAATTGGCGAAGTAGCACCGGAAGTTAAAAAGCTATTGAAAGTCACCAAAGAATCATTGTATGTGGGCATTCGTGAATTCAAAGCCGGAAATCGTGTAGAAGATGTTGGTAATGCCATTCAAAAATACTGCGAATCGCATGGTTATGGCGTAGTTCGAGAATTGGTAGGCCATGGTTTGGGAAAAAAAATGCACGAAGATCCCGAAATGCCAAATTACGGTAAAAAAGGTCGTGGAAAGCTATTTGTAGAAGGCATGGTGGTTGCAATTGAACCCATGATTAATATGGGAACTAAAAATATTAAACAACTGAAAGACGGTTGGACTATATTAACCGCAGACATGAAACCTAGTGCTCACTTTGAGCATAATGTTGCATTGGTTGATGGAAAACCTGAGTTGCTTTCAACGTTTAAATATATTTATGAAGCCCTAGGCATTGTGAGTAATGAAGAAGATGAGTTTAGGAGGAAAACGTTAGTAATTTGACACGGATTTCACGGATTTACACGAAGAGATTAATTATACAAAGCTTAGGAAATTTATAATTTGTTTTTTAAAGCTTTTTTTAAATGTCCTTTTATGATTGATTTATATTTAAAAGATGAAACTTATAAAATTATTGGACTTTGTATGGAAGTTCATAAAATTTTAGGTAAAGGTCATTCTGAAATTATCTATAAAGAAGCTTTAGAGTACGAATTTAGAACGAACGGTATTCCATATGAAAGGGAAAAAAACTATCGGATTGAATATAAAGAAATCTTTCTTTCAAGATATTACAATGCAGATTTTGTGGTGTTTGACGAAATAATTCTTGAAGTTAAAGCTATACAATGTTTGACTAAAAGTGATGTCAGGCAAACTTTAAATTATTTAGCTGCTTCAAAAAATAAACTTGGTCTTTTGGTAAACTTTGGAGAAGATTCTTTAAAACATCAAAGAGTAATTCTATAGAAATCAACACTATCCTGAGCTTTGTTAAATTTTAAAATCTGTGAAAATTAGTGAAATTCGTGTCAAAAAATGAAAAAAGCTTTTAAATTTTTATTAAATACTATTCCTCGCCCAATTTTAATTCGGTTGAGCTATATCGCTCGGCCTATTTTAGCTTTTTTATTAAGAGGAAATCGGTTTACCGACCCGATTGATGGAAAAAGCTTCCGAATGTTTTTGCCTTACGGATATGGAAAGCAACGTAACAATGTTTTGTCACCAAGCACACTTTCATTGGAAAGACATCGATTGCTGTGGTTGTATCTGAATAAGGAAACCGATTTTTTTCAATCTGAATTCATTTCAGATTCTTCTGGCAATAAACCACTAATTAAATTAAGAGATGCTGAAAAAAGTTCAGCATTAAAAGTATTGCATTTTGCCCCTGAACAAGCATTTTATAAACGTTTTCGAAATCAATCGAATTTAGATTATACAACAACCGATTTATTTTCGCCATTGGCAGATGTGAAAGCAGATATTTGCAATCTCCCATTTAAGGATAATTCGTATGATGTCATTCTTTGCAATCACGTTTTGGAGCATATTCCAGACGATACCAAAGCCATGCAGGAATTATACCGCGTTTTAAAACCGGGTGGAATGGGGATCTTTCAAATTCCGCAAGATTTGGCAAGAGCGACAACATTTTCAGATGATTCGATTACAGATGAAAAGGAACGAGCCAAAATTTTTGGGCAGTATGACCACGTTCGCATTTATGGTCGTGATTATTTTGATAAGCTTAGAATTGCTGGTTTTAGCGTTGTAGAAGAGAATTATACTGCCAAAATATCGCCTGAATTAGTGGAGAAATATTGTTTGGCAAAAGGAGAAATTATTCCGGTTTGTTTTAAAAACTAGTCTATCAACAATTCTTTGAAATTATCCGTTTTATATTGTTGTATTTGGTTGTTTTCATCTGTATAAATTAACAGAACATACAACTCTTTTCTTGACAGAAGAAGTTTTTTAGTATCCTCAATATCCATTACCATAAATGCAGTGGCAAATCCATCTGCATCAATGCATTTTGGAGCTAGAACAGTTGCACTCAGTATGTTCCCTTGCTCAGACAAACCCGTTTTAGGATTGATAATATGCACATATTTTTGACCTGTTAAAGAATCTTCTTTCACTTTTCTATAGTTACCGGATGTTGCCATTCCAAGGTTTTCTAATTTGATTTTAGCAATTAGTGTTCGCTCTTCAGGTGATTGGGTGGGATCATCGATTCCAACCACCCAATTTTTATTTTCTAAACTATTCGAGCCAAAGGCAAAAATCTCACCTCCAATTTCCACTATGCCGTTTTGGATACCTTTTGATTTCAAAAAATCAGTAACTACATCTACCGAATAACCTTGTGCAATGGCATTGAAATCAAAATAGGTTTCCGAGTGTTTTTTGGAAATAGTCCTATTGTTATTCAACTTGACTTTGTCAAAACCTACAAATGTTAGCAAGCTATCAATTTTTGAGGGGTTTAAATCAATTTTTTCATTGGTGGGTCCAAATCCATAGGCATTAACTAAAACACCGATTGTCGGGTCGAAAAATCCATTGGTGACTTGATAGATATTTTGCGACGTTTTAAAAGTTTCAACAAAAAAGTCATCTACAACAATTGCAGAATCACCGGCATTGATTTTGGAAATTTTCGAATCTGGCCGATAGGTTGAAAGTGATAGATCAAAAGCCACTAATAGTGAATCAATAGCCGCTTTTTTTATTACTTCACTTGAATGAATATATTTTATTGCATAAGTACTTCCCTGCGCTTCCCCTTGAACAACAAAAATTTTTTCTTTCTGATTTTCGTTACATCCAATCAGAAAAAAAGCACAAACGAAAAGGCTAACTAATTTCTTTAATTCCATTGTAATTGATGATATAATCTTCGTTTTTGTTGACGGGTTTTTCATAATCTGACGCATTGGCAATTCCAACGCCTGCATAAAGGATTTTTGCTTTTAATTTGATGGCGTGTGTTTTGAATTTTTCCATCCAAATTTCGTCATACTCCTCCGGATTATCGGGATAATTATACACAGTAACCAAAACAAAATGAAGGGTATTGGTAGGTTTGTCGACACAAACAAATTGCGGATGTCTTTTTAACTGACTATTTACCGCAAGGAACTCAAAACCCTCACTTTCGAGTTCTTTACCCACATGATTCATAGCCAAATTGTGAAGTTCTTGTTGTGATAAAATTTCCATAGAACAAAAGTAACTAGAATTAAAAAAAACAATTCTTAATTAAATCAAAAAAGGAACATTAACTTGAAAAAATAAACCATTAAGAAATTAAGCTTGATTACTTAACTGCTTAATGGTTTAAAATAAATTAACCTTATTGTTTATAAACTATTATCCTCCGAAGTCGTCAAAACGGATGTTTTCTAATGGAATTCCAAAATCTTCGCCCATTTTTTGGACAGCAACGTTCATCATTGGGGGACCACAGAAATATAATTCAATATCTTCCGGACTATCGTGTTTGGATAAATAATTATCTATTACAACGTTATGAATAAATCCAACAAAGCCATCTCCCTCGCCATTTACACCATCCTTAACTTTCCAATTATCTTCAGGCATTGGTTCAGATAGAGCCAAGTAGAATTTGAAATTAGGGAAATCTTTTTCTAGAGCTCTAAAGTGATCTACATAGAACAATTCACGTTTGCTTCGACCACCATACCAATAAGTTACTTTTCTTCCTGTTTTAACCGTTCTGAAAAGGTGGTATAAATGAGAACGCATCGGTGCCATACCTGCACCACCGCCTACATAAAGCATTTCTGATTCACTTTCGTTGATGAAAAACTCACCGTAAGGTCCTGAGACAGTCACGGGATCACCCGCTTTCATTGAAAAAATATAAGAAGATGCAACACCGGGATTAACGGCGGCCCATCCATTTTTAGCTCTATCCCAAGGCGGGGTTGCAATACGCACATTCAACATGATTTTTCTTCCTTCAGCAGGATACGAAGCCATTGAATACGCTCGTTCCACTAATTCCGGATTTTTCATTACCAACGGCCACAAATTAAATTTATCCCATTCCGCTTTGAATTTATCAGGTTCTCCAGGATGTTCTTCCGGATGAGCAGTGATATCAATATCGGAATATTTTATTACACACTCAGGAATTTCAATTTGAATGTAACCTCCTGCTTCATAATGCATATCGTCCGGCAATTCAACAATAAATTCTTTAATGAACGAAGCTACATTGTAATTTGAATATACTTTTGCTTCGAATTTTTTAATTCCGAATACCTCTTCAGGTACCTCGATAACCATGTCATTTTTTACTTTTACTTGACAACCTAGTCTCCAACCGTCGGCTAATTCTTTTCTAGTAAAGTTAGGAACTTCCGTCGGTAACGCCTCACCACCACCTTCTAAAACTTTACATTTACATTGCAAACAAGTTCCACCGCCTCCGCATGCAGAAGGTAGAAAAATTTTACTATTCCCTAAGGTAGAAAGCAAGGTGCTTCCCGCATTGACTTCAATTTCGTTATCGCCATTAATCTTGATTTTGACAGCACCTGACGAAACTAACTTGGATTTTGCATACAATAACATGTATACCATCAGCAAGATTAGAACTAAGAATGCCAAAATCGAATATATAATTAATTCTGTTATACTAAACATGAGTTAAATTTTAAAAGTTTATACAATTACTTGTTGACCTTAGATGTATCTTTTTTTGGAGTTTCTATTTCTACTTTTAAAGAATCAACAACAGTAACTACTTCATTAGTGACTGACGGAACAGGTTCAATTTTTTGTTCTGGTTTTTTATTAAAAGCATTTAAATCTACTCCACCAAAACTCATAAAACCAATCGCCATTAAACCAGTGGTAATAAAAGTTATTCCAAGACCTCTAAGAGGCGGGAGGACATTAGAATATTCCATTTTTTCTCTAATGGCTGCTAATAAAACAATGGCAATTGCCCAACCCAAACCAGAGGATAATGCAAAAGTTAAAACATGGCCAAAATTTGCATAAGTTCCAGAATCAACACGTTGTTGCATAAATAATGATCCTCCTAAAATTGCACAATTCACCGCAATTAATGGAAGAAAAATACCCAAAGTATTATATAATGACGGTGAAAATTTCTCAACAATCATTTCAACCAACTGAACAATAGTTGCTACTGAAGCAATGAATAAAATAAAAGTTAAAAAACTTAAATCTAAATTAGCCATTGTAGGATCGATCCAATTTAAAGCACCCGGCTTTAATATGTATTCGTACATTAAATAATTTAGAGGCACAGTCATTACTTGTACAAAAGTAACAGCTATACCAAGACCTAAAGCAGAAGAGACTTTTTTAGAAATCGCTAAATAGGAACACATTCCTAAAAAGAATGCGAAAACCATATTCTCAATGAACATGGATTTCAAAAATATATTAAAATATTCAAACATAGTTATTAATTTTTCTCAATTAATTTTTTATTAATACCTCTTTGTACCCAAATTATCAATCCAACTATTATTAATGCCATAGGTGCCAAAAGCATAAAACCATTGTTAACATAACCAGAGGCATAGGCTCCTGTTTTTTCAATAGAACTACCTAATATTTCAACACCAAATAATTTTCCAGAACCTAACAATTCACGAAAAAAAGCAACGATCATTAAAATGATTCCATAACCTAATCCGTTTCCAAGCCCATCTAAAAATGCAGGCCAAGGTTTATTACCTAAAGCAAAGGCTTCAAAACGTCCCATCAAAATACAGTTGGTAATAATTAATCCAACAAAAACGGAAAGTTGCTTACTAACATCGTATGAATAGGCTTTCAAAACTTGGTCAACACAAATTACCAATGCTGCTGCTACCACAAGTTGAACAATGATTCTAATCCGATTTGGAATAAAATTTCGCAATAAAGAAATAATCACGTTTCCAAATGCAACCACAACTGTAACAGACAAAGCCATTACAAAAGCGTTCTTCATTTGAACTGTAACTGCCAATGCAGAGCAAATTCCTAATACTTGGACTGTTACAGGATTATCATCATTAAATGGATTTGTAACTAACTTAATATTACTTTTATTAAATAATCCTTCTCTTTTATCTGACATCTTGATTATTTTTTATTTGATTTTAAAAACTTTTCATAAGGTTTCAGTCCCGCCGCCAACATATTTGTAACACCATTACAAGTTAATGTAGCTCCTGAAATTGCATCTACTTGACCATCCTCTTTATTTTCTCCTCCAGTATATCCTTTGACAACTTTTACAGCTTGCAATACGTCATTTTTATCAAAAATACTTTCACCTATAAATCTTTGAGTAAAAAAATCCTCTCTGATTTCTGCACCAAGTCCAGGTGTTTCCGCTTTATGATCAAAAACAATTCCATCAACTATAAGCTGTTCATTTATAGACACATAACCCCAAATAGCGTCCCAAAGTCCGACTCCTCTAACCGGTATAACATAAAATTTCTTTCCATCTTTTTCTGTGACAAAAACCGGAAATTTATCTTTAGTCACCGCAATATCAATATTGAATGCATCTTTCCCAATTTCATTACCATTTGCATCAAAAACATATTCAGCTTTGATGTATTTTCTATAAGCCAAAACAGAGGAATCTCTTGCAACATTTACTCCAAAAGATTTTAAAATATACTGTCTTTTTTCATTCTGAATATTTGCATCCTGAGCAGGTTTTAGAGTTGTAGCAGCAAATGCTAATGCTGTTGCAACAACAACTACCATGACAGTGGCAAATAAAAATGTATAACTATTTGATTCTCTATTCATGATTATGCAGTTTTAATTTTTTTGGACTTTGTCAATCTTTTCATCCTTTTATTAATATTATTTTCTACAACATAATAATCTATTACTGGTGCAAAAGAATTCATTAATAGTATGGCCAACATAATTCCCTCAGGATAAGCAGGGTTGAAAATCCTTATTGTCATAGCGAAGAAACCTATTAAAAAACCGTAATAAATTTTACCAATTGCTGTTTGGGCAGCAGAAACAGGATCGGTTGCCATAAAAACTATTCCAAATGCAAACCCGCCAACAATTAAATGTTCATACCAAACAAAATTCATTAAAGCGGTTAAACCAATCGCATTAAACATTAATGTGGTTGCGATTGCACCTGCTATTCCGGAAGCCATAATTCTCCAACTACCAACACCAGTTGCAATCAACACTATTGCTCCAATTAATACTGCCAAAGTTGATGTTTCTGCAACTGATCCTGGAATAAACCCTACAAACATATCCCACGTTGAATAGGTAACTTCTTTTCCTTGAGCTAAAGTTCCTAAAATAGTTTCTCCTGAAATAGCATCTGTTGTACTAGCTTCACTGACCCAAATTTTGTCGCCTGACATATACGTTGGATAAGCAAAGAACGCGAAAGCACGTGCAAGTAAAGCTGGATTAAAGATATTCATTCCTGTTCCACCAAAAACTTCTTTACCAATAACAACAGAAAAAGCGACTGAAATCGCTAACATCCACAAAGGTAAATCAATTGGCATAACCATTGGAATCAACAATCCTGTAACTAAATATCCTTCATTTACTTCATGCCCTCTCCATATTGCAAAACCAAACTCAATTCCTAATCCTACAACATAGGACACTATAATCATTGGCAAAACTTTCCACAAACCATGTGAAAATACGTTCCAAAACGACATATCGGCACCTTCAATTTGAACAAAATGTTGGTAACCAGAATTATAAATTCCAAATAATAAGGCCGGAATTAAAGCTAGAACCACTGTAATCATGGTACGCTTCATATCTACTGCATCTCTAATATGAGCACCATGCTTAGTGGTGTGATTAGGCACAAATAAAAAAGTGTCTAATGCATTTATTGCAGGTGCAAATTTTTCAAATTTTTGCCCTTTCTCAAAAGGCTTTTTAATTTGGTCTATTTTATCTCTTAAAAACTTCATAACTTTTATCCTACTTCTTTAATCATTAAATCTAAAGCTTCTCTTATTATTTCCTGAGCTTCTAATTTAGACGTGTTAATATAATCAATCAAAGCAAAATCTTCCGGTGCTACTTCATATATTCCCAACTTTTCCATTTTATCTATATTACTTGCCAAACAAGCTTTTAATAATTGCATTGGATAAATATCTAAAGGCATTACTTTTTCCATTTCTCCTGTTACAACCAAAGCTCTTTCTTCCCCATTCAAATTGGTATCTGCTTTGTATTTTTTGCCCGGTGCTAAAAATGATAATGCGGTACGTTGCATACTGTGTTTATCGGCACCAGCAAAAGGCATCCATCCAAACATACGGTAGTGATTTCCTTCAGGAATAACCGTTACCGTATTTGCATAATATCCTAAATTTCCATCGGCTGTAACTTTAGCACCGGTTAAAACATCACCGGAAATAATACGTACATTGTCAGAAGCTAATTTACCGCTAACAATTTCTTTCATTTGAGCCCCAATTCTAACGGCATAATACTGAGGATTTGCCACTTCCGAACCGGCCAATGCAATTATTTTTGTTGCATCAAATTTTCCGTTTAGGAATAAATCACCAATAATTGCCACATCTTGTGGAGCAACCACCCAAACTCTTTCACCAATATTAATCGGATTAATTTTTGCAATTTGAACACCCACGTTTCCGGCAGGATGCGGACCAAATACTTTGTGCAATTCAACACCGGAAATACCACTTAAAATTGAGTTTGATTTGCCGTTCACTGAAAGATGAACTTTCCCTGAAGTTAGTTTTCTCAAAGCGTCTACGCCTGCTTGAAAAGATGCTACTTTGTCTTTCAAAGCTACCTCAACATCAGACGATAATGGAGCAGAACTATAAGCTGAAATAAAAATTGCTTTGGGAGAATCACCTGAATGAGCCACAACATCATACGGACGTTGTTTGATAAATGGCCAACAACCCGAAGCTAATAAATGAGCTTTCACTTGGTCGGCTGACATTTCATTTGGATTGTTTTTCCCGTGTTCAACGAAAGTATCTTGAGCATCAGCTTGTATTCTGATTTCCAAAATCACACGTTTTTCACCTCTTTTGATTTCAATAATTTTGCCACTCACAGGAGATACAAACTTTACAGCCTCGTCATCTTTTGAATAAAAAATAACTTCTCCAGCTTGTACTTCTGCTCCTTCTTTAATCACCAATTTAGGTGTAACTTTGTGAAAGTCAGAAGGTTTTATAGAATAAACTTGAGAACGTGAAACAACAGCAATAATTGCCTGAGCCTCGCCAACTAATTTCAAGTCTAAACCTTTCTTGATTCGAATGTCTGTAGACATATGTTATGAAGATATGATTAGTAAAAAATTTACATAATTTAAAACGGTGCAAATTTAAAAATTAAAAAACAATAGACATAAAGGATTAACAAATGTCTAAACGATTTCTGTTTATTTATATTCATTCTAAATAATAAAGAATATTTTAGGCAAATATGGACAACTGCTGACCTCAATTCACTTTCGTGGACTTACCTATTAAGAATGGAATTCGCCTGTAATTGGATAAAAATAAATACTTCTACTTACAAACATCAAAAATTAACTTATTTATATTTTTTGTACATTTACATTTTAAGATTAATTCTGTCTACTATGTTTCGACTTTTTAGCACAACTCTTTTGTTTCTTTTTACTTGGGTCTCATTCGGACAAGTGCTGCAAGAAGTGAACCCTCCCTTCAACATCAAAACTATTTCTTTTCAACAAAACAATGAAAATGTGATCCCAATATTTAGATTAGGTGATACTTTCAGGTTTATTTTTGATGATTTGTTTATGGATGAAGCTAATTACTATTACACAATCACTCATTGTAATTATGACTGGAGTAAATCGCAATTGAGTCAAATTGAATATTTAAACGGATTGGACAATCAACGAATTATTAATTACGAAAATTCGTTTAATACACTACAAAACTATTCGCACTACACAATAAACTTCCCTAACCAGTTCACTAAAGGTTTTTTGGTTAGCGGTAACTACATGCTGACTATACTAAATAATTCGCAAGAAGTTGTTTTCTCCAGAAAATTTGTTCTTTACGAAGATTTAGTTAGCGTTCCAATGGTTGTTAGAAGAGCTAGAGTTGTAAAAGACATTGACTTTAAACACAATTTAGAGTTTACTATCAGTCCAAGAAACATGATGCTGCAGAACCCAATTCAAAATATTAAAATAATTTTATTAAAAAACGGTATTTGGAATACTGCAATTAAAGACGTTAAACCACAATTTACGGTAGGTACAGATTTGGTTTACAGATATGATAGGGAAACACAATTTTGGGCAGGCAACGAGTTTCTCGCTTTTGACAGCAAGGATATTCGAGTTGCTTTAAACGGCATACGTCGAATCGATGCTGGTTCCGGTATTTACAAAACATATTTGCTTACGGATGAGGCTCGAAAGAATAAGATTTACACATTCAATCCTGATGTAAATGGTAATTTTGTCGTAAGAAATATAAACACACTTACAAATGACAACCTTGAAGCAGATTATAGTTGGGTGTTTTTCAGTTTAAGTGCTCCATCAAATTTCAGCAAAAATGATATTTATATTTCCGGATTGTTTAATAATTTTGCCTTATCTCCGGAATATAAAATGGAATATAATCAGCAGAATAAAATCTATGAAAAAGCTATAATGATCAAGCAAGGCTTTACTAGTTTTGAGTACACATTAGCCGACAAAAGTGGAAAGGTTGATTTTGAAAATGCCATAGACGGAAACTTTTTTCAAACTGAAAACGATTATTTCTGCATTGTATACTATCGGGCTAATAACGATCGATTTGATCGGGTGATTGGAAAAGGAGTGGCTAATTCATTTGAAAATAAACAAAATTAGTTTTATTTATTTTGTCGACCAAAAGCACCAATAACTACCGCGGAATTTCTTGCTTGAATTGCAAGCATCCACTAGATATTTCTGATAAGTTTTGCCCCAACTGTGGGCAAAAAAATACGACCAAGCGACTTACAATCAGAGACTTTATCGATGAATTTCTAGCCAATTTTTATGCGTACGATTCCAAAGTCAAGCACACGATTGTATCACTAATCACTAAACCAGGTGTTGCTGCGAGAGATTTTATTTCTGGAAAGCGACTTTTTTATGCCAACCCGTTTCGTTTTTACTTGAGTGTATCTTTAATCTACTTTATCTTTACGGGTATTATTTCAAAATTTGATTCAGAAACTACTGATGATTTGGAATCAGGCCCAATGGTTAAAAAAGATCCTATTCTTTCTCCAAAGGATTCACTAAATTTAGCAAATGCACTAGTTATAAATGACTCTATCAAACCCCTTCAATTAAAAAATAAAGACGATGTGCCCTTTTATACCGAAAAGCAGTTAGCTGATAAAAACTTTTTTAAACGAACTGTTTTAAAAGTAAAAATATACTCCCGTTTTTTAGAAAAGTCGAAAAAAGTAAAACCGGAACTTATATTAGATACCCTCAAACATAACAAAAGTAAATGGAATAGGTATTTATTGCGGAAAGGTTATCAAATAAATAAATTTAACGAGGCAGATTCGAGCGGTAAAGAAGGTTACGAAAAATATATTGAGTATTTAGAAGGAAAAATACCTTTTATATTGTTTGTCTCCCTTCCTTTTTTAACGGTTGTCTTTGCTTTTATTTACAAAAGAAAAAAAATGTTTTACGCAGAACATATGGTCTTCGTGTTTAGTGTAATGAGTTTTGCTTTTTTATTGTTGTTTCTAACAGAAATAATTAATTTACTCACTAACATTGACTTAACCGGTCTATTGTTTTTTGTGATGGCTTACTATTTTTACAAGTCATTAAGAAATTTTTATCAACAAAGTAGACTAAAAACAATTTTAAAATTTGTAATTTTGAGCATTCTTTTACCAATAACTGCTTCTTTTGTTGCAGCACTTGTGTTATTTATAGGATTTTTGTTATACTAGCTATGGTTTCACAAATTACCAGAGGGATTAAGATTTCTGTATCTACAAGTTTTGAAGGCACTTACTTCAAGAACTACAAACTGCATTTTGCTTTTAGTTACCATATTACTATCGAAAATCACAGCAAGGATTCTGTTCAATTAATGTCTCGTCATTGGGAAATTTTTGATGCTTTGAACCACTTAGAGGTTGTTGATGGCGAAGGCGTAATAGGCAAAAAACCAGTAATCAAACCCGGAGAAAACCACACCTATAGTTCCGGTTGCTTATTATCCTCTCCATTTGGAGCCATGAGCGGGCATTTTAATATGATTAATTTCACTACCACTAGAAATTTTAGAGTGATTGTCCCTTCTTTTAAATTAAGTGCACCTTTTGCATTGAATTAATTACGAAATTATCATTTGTAACTTTTGTAACGTGTCGAATTTTTAATTTTTCGTACATTTGCTGTCATTTTATTACTCAATTTTAAAAAATAGATCATTATGCTCAAAGGTTTTTTTCAAGTGCCGAAAGCTATCAACGAACCCGTAAAAGCTTACGCTCCCAATAGTCCCGAAAAAGCAGCAGTTCTTGCCGCGTACAAAGAAATGTGGAACTCAAAAATTGATGTACCCTTATATATTGGCTCTGAAGAAATCAGAACAGGAAAAACAAATAACATGTCGGCTCCGCATGACCACCAACACATTGTTGGAACCTATCATTTAGCTGAAAAAAGTCATGTTGAAAAAGCAATTTCAAATGCTTTGGCATCAAGAAAGACTTGGACTGAAATGCCTTGGGAACAACGTGCTGCAATCTTCTTGAAAGCTGCCGAATTAATCGCGGGTCCGTATCGTGCAAAAATTAATGCCGCAACCATGATTGCTCAATCAAAAACCATTCACCAAGCAGAAATTGACGCTTCGTGTGAGTTGATTGACTTTTTGCGTTACAATGTGGAATTCATGACTCAAATTTATAACGATCAGCCAAGCTCGGATTCTTCTGTGTGGAATCGTGTGGAATACCGTCCTTTAGAAGGATTTGTTTATGCAATAACTCCCTTTAATTTTACTGCAATCGCAGCAAATTTGCCTGCAAGTGCAGCGATGATGGGAAATGTAGTTGTATGGAAACCAAGCGATAGTCAAGTGTTTTCTGCAAAAATAATAATCGATGTATTTAAAGAAGCAGGCGTTCCTAACGGAGTAATTAATGTAGTATTTGGCGATCCGGCTATGATTTCGGATACTATTTTTGACCATGCTGATTTTGCGGGAATTCATTATACTGGTTCAACATTTGTATTCAAGGAAATCTGGAAAAAAATTGGCACCAACATACACAAATACAAAACATATCCAAGAATTGTTGGTGAAACCGGAGGGAAAGATTTCATTATTGCACATCCAAGTGCAAATGTAAAACAAGTAGCTGCAAACTCCATTCGTGGAGCTTTTGAATTCCAAGGACAAAAATGTTCAGCCGCATCAAGAGCTTACTATCCAAAAAGTTTATGGCCAGCACTAAAAGAAGAAATGGCGAAGGAATTGGCAACCATCAAAATGGGTTCTCCCGAGGATTTTTCTAATTTTTTCACTGCTGTCATTCACGAAGGCTCTTTTGATAAATTGGCCAAATATATTGATCAGGCAAAGAAAGATAGCGATGCCGAAATTTTATTTGGCGGCAACTATGATAAATCCAAAGGCTATTTTGTTGAGCCAACAGTTATTTTAACCACGAATCCTAAATATGCTACGATGGAAACCGAACTCTTTGGTCCGGTTTTAACCGTATATATTTATGAGGATGCTAGCTGGAAAGAAACGTTACAATTGATTGATCAAACTTCAGAATACGCACTAACCGGAGCTGTATTTAGTCAGGATCGCTATGCAATTGCAGAAGCAACACATGCGTTGGAAAACTGTGCTGGTAATTTCTACATCAACGACAAACCAACCGGTGCTGTTGTGGGAATGCAACCTTTTGGCGGGGCACGTGCTTCGGGAACGAATGATAAAGCAGGATCTGCTCAAAATTTATTGCGTTGGGTTTCACCAAGAACTATCAAAGAAACATTTGTAACAGCGGAAAACTATAGATATCCATTTTTAGGATAGTAGAAGCATCATTTAAAAGAAAATCCCGACAAATCGGGATTTTTTTATGCTATAAATTTCAATGGTAGATGTACCACTTTTTTTGTTTCAAAAAAATCTTCAGCGAAGTAATCGGATAAATTGTATTGTGTTGCATTCGGAAAATCTTTCAATTCTTCGCTTAAATCGCCACCTTTCAGATACAAGATGCCATTTTTGAGTTTGTGATTATGCTGTTTTTTGATTTTATCTTTTATCCACGAAACAAAATCAGGCATATTAGTAACGGCTCGGCTCACGATAAAATCGAATTCACCTTTGACATTCTCCGCACGCATTTGTTCGGCTTTTACATTTTCTAATTCCAAAGCTGCAGCCACTTCGTTTACAACTTTTATTTTTTTTGCAATGACATCAATTAAGTAAAAACGTGTTTCGGGAAACAGAATTGCCAAAGGAATTCCGGGAAATCCTCCACCCGTTCCTACATCTAAAACAGTTGCTTTGGGCTGAAACTCCATTACTTTAGCAATTCCTAACGAATGCAAAACGTGTTTCACATACAATTCATCAATATCTTTTCGTGAAATAACATTAATTTTTGCATTCCAATCGTGGTACAATTCTTCCAGTTTTTTAAATTGAAAGACTTGATTTTCAGATAGATTAGGAAAATAAGTAAGGATTTCTTCCATTTTGTGCCATTTTTAACAAATGTAAACATTTTGGTGTTGAAATTTTATTGTTTGTTCAACGTTATGATTTATATTAATACTTACCTTTGGGAAAAAATTTAAAACATACATGAATACCACAATCCCAACATTTTCAAAACAAGACAGTTTGAAATTCTTTAGAACCCTTAATAGTCGGGTTAACAACTACTTCAAAGAAAATAATCTTCAAAAAACCGGGAATTGGAAACTTCACTTAAAAACAATCGTGATGTTTACCATTTTCTTAACGCCTTATTTTTTCCTTTTGGCAATGGATATGCCTTTTTGGACTTACTTGCTATTAAATGTAGTAATCGGAGTGGGAATGGCCGGAGTGGGAATGAACGTAATGCATGATGGAAATCATGGATCTTATTCTAACAAGCCTTGGTTAAACAAGATAATGGGTGGCAGCATTTACATTTTAGCAGGAAATGTTTTCAACTGGCAAGTGCAGCACAATGTTTTACACCACACGTATACCAATATTGTAGGACATGACGAAGATTTAGATGCCGGCAGAATTATTCGCTTTTCAAAGCAAGCAGACTGGAAATATTTTCATAAATTTCAACATTACTATTCGGTTTTTCTTTATGGTTTACTAACATTTAATTGGGCAATTACAACCGATTTCAAACAAATGAGAGCCTACTTAAAACGCAAGTTATCGTATGGCGAACCAAAAAGTCCCAAATTTTTATGGACAACTTTAATCATAACCAAAGTAATATATTTCTCCATTTGGTTAGTTTTACCAATGCTACTGGGAATCACTTGGTGGAAAGTTCTTCTGGGATTCGCAGTAATGCATTATACTGCAGGTTTAATTTTAAGTATAGTATTCCAACTAGCACACGTTGTTGAAGAGACAACCAACCCTGTTCCGGACGAAAATGGCGAAATTGAAAACACATGGGCCATTCACCAATTGTTTACTACAGCTAATTTTGCACCTAAAAACTGGATTGTAAATTGGTACACCGGTGGTTTGAATCACCAAATCGAACACCACATTTTTCCTCATATCAGCCATATTCACTATGGTAAAATTGCTGATATTGTGAGAGAAACTGCCAAAGAATGTAATCTTCCGTATCATGAATTCAAAACCATGAGAGGTGCCGTTATTGCTCACTTCAAACATTTGAAAGAGCTAGGTCAAGAACCACAAATGGCATAATAAAAATTTACACAACTACAAAACATACTACAATGAGCCCGTTATCGGATAGAATTAATAATTTATCTACTTCTCAAACCTTGGCGATGGCAGCATTGGCAAGAGAATTAAAAGCACAAGGAAAAGACATTATCAGTTTAAGTTTAGGCGAACCTGATTTTAACACACCTGACTTTATTAAAGAAGCTGCAAAAAAAGCAATCGACGAAAACTACAGTACGTATTCTCCTGTTGACGGTTATGCCGAACTAAAAGAAGCTATTTGCAGAAAATTCAAAAGAGATAACAATTTAGATTATAAACAGGCAAACATTGTGGTTTCAACCGGAGCCAAACAGTCGTTGTACAACATTGCTCAAGTAATGTTAAATGATGGTGATGAAGTAATTTTACCCGCTCCTTATTGGGTAAGTTATTACGAGATTATTAAAATGTCGGGTGGAATTCCGGTAGAAGTTCCCACTTCTGTAGAAAGTGATTTTAAAATCACAGCCGAACAATTAGAAAAAGCCATTACTCCAAAAACCAAAATGATTTGGTACAGTTCTCCTTGCAACCCAAGTGGATCTGTTTACAGCCGTGAAGAATTTACAGCCATTGCTAAAGTATTAGAAAAATATCCCAATATTTATGTAGTAGCCGATGAAATCTACGAACATATCAATTTCTCCGGAACTTTTTGCAGCATTGCATCCATCCCGGGTATGTTTGAAAGAACTATTACGGTTAACGGTGTAGCCAAAGCATTTGCGATGACCGGATGGAGAATTGGTTACATCGGAGCACCTGAATTTATAGCCAAAGCATGTACAAAAATGCAAGGACAAGTTACATCTGGGGCGAATTCTATTGCTCAACAAGCAACTATTGCTGCTGTGGATGCCGACCCAAAAGTGTTAAACTATATGGTGGAAGCCTTTCACAAAAGAAGAGATTTAGTCGTTGGTTTAATCAAAGCTATTCCGGGACTGAAAATCAACGTCCCCGAAGGTGCATTTTACGTATTTCCAGATGTATCGTCATTCTTTGGAAAAACTTTACGCGGAACCTTAATCAAAGACGCTACAGATTTCTCGATGTATTTACTTGCCGAAGCCAACGTTGCAACCGTAACCGGAGATGCATTTGGAAACCCCAACTGCATTCGATTTTCCTATGCAACCAGCGAAGAGCAACTCAGAGAAGCTTTGCGAAGAATCAAAGAAGTTTTAGCTTAAACATATAATGCCTCAAGGAGACTTGGGGCTTTTTTTATAACTTTGGCGTGTCCACAAGGGTCGGGCTTTTCGTTGCAAGTCCTCGTCCAAAGGTTGGTTTTTGTCGGGTTGTGCTCGGCTTCCGTTGGTCGCCAGCACAACCCGCAAAAACGCAAACCTTTGTGCTGCGGGCTTTCCACTTCAATCCCTCACGCAAACCCTGCTCAATTAGAATATGAAAGAAAAAATAGGTAGTCGTTTCGCTCTTTTAATTGGTCTTCCGGTTGGATTGACTTTTTCAATTCTTGTATTAATTACTTCTTTATTTCCTCCATTCAATTTCTTGATATTTACTTCTGGTTTTCAAGGGTTTTGGCATCCATTAATTTGGGGAGGGATTATTCCTTTTAGCTTTATCTTTCTTTTATGGTATGAAGGAAAAAAAATTTCAAACTACCTTTCAACTAAAAGTATTATTCTTTCTAGCTTTATTTTTACAGCTAAATTAAACTTGAAATTATTTTTAATTTTACTTTTGACACTTGTATTTACAACATTTTTTTTCGGTATTTCAATAGTTTTAGAATCTCAAATAAAATCTCTACTAATCGGGATAATTACAATAGTAACTACTTTTATTTTCGCAAACATTGTTACAACTTTTTCTGTAAGTTTAATTATCGTTAAACTGACTCAAAATAAATTAAAAAAATCAGAGAATAATGTCTAAAATACTCCTACTCGGTTCCGGAGAACTCGGAAAAGAATTTGTCATCGCGGCACAACGAATCGGCCAAACCATTATTGCTGTTGATAGCTACGAAAATGCTCCTGCGATGCAAGTGGCTCATGCGTATGAAGTGATCAATATGTTAGATGGTGCCGAATTAGACAGAATCGTTGCCAAACACCAACCCGATTTTATCGTTCCTGAAATTGAAGCCATTCGAACAGAACGCTTTTATGATTATGAAAGGCAAGGCATAACTGTTGTTCCATCAGCAAAAGCGGCAAATTTCACCATGAACCGAAAAGCCATTCGCGATTTAGCTGCGAAAGAGTTAGGCTTACGAACAGCAAATTATCGCTACGCAACTGCGGCAGAAGAATTACAAAATGCAGTTGCAGAAATTGGAATTCCATGTGTGGTAAAACCTTTAATGAGCTCATCAGGAAAAGGACAATCAACCATAAAATCAATTGAAGATATTGCGAAAGCTTGGAACTATGCTGTGGAAGGCTCTCGTGGTGATGTGGTAGAAGTAATTGTGGAAGCATTTGTTAATTTTAATTCTGAAATCACCTTATTAACCGTGACCCAAAACAATAATTTACCCACTTTATTTTGTGCTCCCATTGGTCACCGACAAGAACGTGGCGATTATCAAGAAAGTTGGCAACCGGCATTCGTTTCGGAAAAAGACATTTTGGAAGCTGAAGAAATGGCCCGAAAAGTGACTGCAGCATTAGGCGGAGCCGGATTATTTGGAGTCGAATTTTTCTTAACTAATGAAGGAGTTTATTTCTCCGAATTATCCCCCCGACCGCACGACACGGGAATGGTTACCTTAGCAGGAACACAAAATTTTAACGAATTTGAATTGCATTTACGAGCCATTTTAAGTTTACCAATTGCCGAAATCACAGCAGAAAAAGCCGGAGCGAGTGCGGTTATTTTAGCTTCTGAAAATTCAACCAACCCCACTTATTCGGGTATTGAACAAATTGCCGCATTACCCAAAACAGATTTTAGAATATTTGGAAAACCTTCGTCAAGACCTTATAGAAGAATGGGTGTTGCATTAGTGAGTGATAAACTGGAAACTCCTATGGAAGAAATAATTGAAAGAGCAAAAGCGGCTGCAAAATTAGTAGAAGTAATTGCATAATGGCTTTAATTTTAGAAAACATAGCAAAAATTATTTCCCTTACTGAAGCGGAAAAAGAATTGTTCTTATCTAAGATTGAAATACAACATTATAAAACCAAAACCGTATTGCACAATGCTGGAGAAATCTGTAAGCATTCTTACTTTGTTAATTCGGGATTAGTGAGAAGTTTCAACATTAATGACAACATCGTAGAACATGTACTGCATTTTGCCTGCGAAGGCTGGTGGATTGGTGACATGTACAGCCTACTTTCTCAAAAACCCGGCAATTTATTTATCGAAGTTTTAGAAGATTCGGAAGTGATTTTATTACCTAAAGAAAATCAAGGACAATTGTATTTTGATATTCCGAAACTAGAACGCTTTTTTAGAATTTTAACCGAAAATTCCTTGGTTGCTCATCAAGAACGGTTGATGGATAATTTAAGTTTATCAGCAGAAGAACGTTTTGAAAAATTTTGTAACAGATACCCATCGCTAATTCAAAGGGTTCCTCAAAAACAAATTGCCTCGTATATCGGTGTAACGCCAGAATTTTTTAGCAAAATGAAAAGTCGCATGTTGCGGAAATAGGTAGTCGCAGTTTACAGTGGCACTGCTCCGACTGATAAAATATTCAACCCAAACAACGCAAGACGGATAGCCTGCAACTTTCTTAACCTATATTAAGTGCTAAACCTTTCTTAGGGTTGTAAATTTGTACTATAAATAACAAAAAATCTAATAGTCATGAAAAATACAGTTTTACACAAAGCTAATGAACG
>NZ_JBILTE010000142.1:0-6450 GCF_044371705.1 Flavobacterium sp.
TTACAGTAACTTTTTTTTGAACACAGATTTATAAAATCTTAGAAATCATGATAATTAAAAAACCTAATTTATATTTTTTTTAATTTCTTAAATTTTTACGATCTGTGTTCTCTTTTGATCTAAAAAAATACGATTGTTCATTTTCTTTCAAATACATTCTCAAAATTGGTAATTACCAATTTCCTCAACTCCTCTATGCTCATTTCTTTATAAGCCGCTGCCAATGTGTACACTTCTTCAATTGATTCTTCAACTGTATCGGTTTCTAAAAAAATACGATTGTTGGGTACCGATTGGAACACACTTTTTAACTCTGGATTCATCAATAAATACTTCCCAAAAGAGATATAAAATCCATTGTCAATTAAATGTTTGGACGTTTGTTCGTTTTTCGAAAATCCGTGAATAATCATCGGAACTGTGACGTTTTGTTCTTTTTTGATTTGGATGATTTCCTGAAAAGCAGCAACGCAGTGCAAAACTACTGGTTTTTGGTGCTTTTCAGCTAACACAATTTGTTTAATGAAGACTTCTTTTTGAATTTCCATTGCTATTTCGATACGTTTGTCCAGTCCGCATTCGCCTAAAGCAAGGCAATTTGGAAGTGCTAGTTTTTTATTGATTATTTGTAAATCAGATGCCAATCTGCTTTCATCAATGTACCACGGATGTATGCCAATAGAATACTTCAGAATCGTCTCATCAAATTCCCATGGGTATTGATTCACCAACTCCAGAATCAACGGATTGGCGTTGTACCTATGCGTATGTAAATTGAAGAATTCCATTAGTCATGGAACTTTTTAACACCGGCCTTCACTTCCACTTTTAAATCATTTTCTTGCGGTGGAATCGGACAAGAATAGCTTTCATTGTAGGCACAATAAGGATTGTATGCCATATTAAAATTGATGGTCCATTGTTTGCTTTCTTGCATTCTTAGGTCAATATAACGTCCGCCTCCATAACTTTCAACGCCGGAAGTTAAATCGGTAAAAGGTAAAAACAAATAATCTGCATAGCCAGGCTTTTTACTAAGGTCTATATTTTGGTAAACATTAAGCTGACACTTTATACCCTTGATAGTGAAATGCAATTCTCCGTATTTGACATACAGCGGTTTTCGATCGGTGGTGGTTGGCATTTTGAAAGGTTTCTCTTTTTCCGTTCGTATAAACGTAGCTTGCACAAAGAAGTCTGCCGAAGCAGGAAAGAAATCCAATGATTGAAACATCTTTAAATCTTCCTTTTTTAACGGACTCGAAGTGGAATCTGCATAATGTTTATTCATATCCTTTTGAAAATCGGCCACCGATTGTTCATCAAACAGTTGTTGCGAATAAAGATTGGTTCCCAAAAAAAGTAAAACGAAGAGTAGTAGCTTATACATGATATATTTTTATACAAAAATAGTTTAAAAGTTGTTGTTAGACAAAGGAGCGATGGAGTAAAGTTTTTTACCTTTGTATGATTGAATTGCTACTCATGCTCAAAACCGCCTTTTCAAGATACCTCAATAGTTTTCGCGGTTTCTCACGTGAAATCTGGATTCTTACGATTATAACTTTCATCAACCGTGCCGGCACGATGGTGCTGCCATTTCTTTCAAAATACTTAAAAGAGGACCTTGATTTTAGTTACGGTGACGTCAAGTGGATTTTAATTTCGTTTGGATTAGGGTCCATGTTGGGTTCCTATTTGGGTGGAAAACTGGCCGATAGTTTAGGGTTTTACAAGGTGATGATTTTTAGTTTATTTGTGAGCGGACTCATGTTTTTTGGACTGCAATACATCACTTCTTTTACCGGATTGTGTTTTGCCATGTTTGGGATTATGACTATTGCAGATATGTTCCGACCGGCAATGTTTGTTTCGTTGGGCGTTTATGCTAAACCCGAAAACCGGACACGAGCGTTAACTTTGGTAAGATTGGCAGTGAATTTAGGCTTTGCTGCAGGACCCGCCTTGGGTGGTTTAATTATCATGAACATTGGTTATAAAGGTCTATTTTGGGTAGACGGTGCTTCATGCATCCTTGCCATTGCAATTTTTTGGCTGTTGGTAAAAGAGAAAAAGAAAATCAAAGAAGCGGAGCATACTTTTGAAACTGTAGGAATAAAAACGGTTTATCAGGACAAGCCTTTTTGGGTATTCTTGCTGGTGAGTTTTACAACTGCGATGATCTTCTTTCAATTATTTACCACGCTTCCACTCTATCACAACGAACAATATGGGTTGACCGAATTTCAAACAGGTTTATTAATGACACTCAATGGCTTTCTGATTTTCTTACTAGAGATGCCTATTGTTAGTTTCTTTGAACGCAAGAAAGTTAACAAAGTGAAGATTGTTTTGGTAGGTTCACTTTGTATGGCAATCGGATTTTATGCATTAATGATTAATGTATGGGCGGGAATTCTACTCATAAACATCTTATTTTTAACTTTTGGTGAAATGTTTGCGTTTCCTTTTTCTAATTCCTTTGCTTTGAGTCGGGCTCCACGAGGTCAGGAAGGACGCTACATGGGGTTTTATACTATGAGTTTCAGTCTGGCTCACATCATGAGTGCAAACATTGGCTTTGAAGTAATTGACAATTTTGGTTACCAAACCAATTGGTTGGTCATGGGTACTTTAGGATTATTTGCAGCAGCTTGTGCGATTTGGGTGATGAAGATGGTGCGGGAGGAGTAGATTTGGTTGCGGGTTGCGGGTTGCGGGTTTCAGGTTTCAGGTTTCAAGTTTAAGGTTTCAAGTTTAAGGTTTCAAGTTTAAGGTTTCAAGTTTAAGGTTTCAAGTTTAAGGTTTCAAGTTTAAGGTTTCAAGTTTAAGGTTTCAAGTTTCAAGTTTTTTTTCGTCCTTCTCCCCTCTTCCATCTCCCCTCTTCCCTCTTCCCTCTTCCATCTTCCACCAAAACTTAAATTTTAGTTAAATAACTACTTTTATAGTTTAATAACTAAAAAAATAGTTGTAGGTTTGTTTAAAACTTTACAATTATGCAAAAATTAACTAATAAAGAAGAAGAAATCATGCACATTTTATGGAAGCTGGAGAAAGCTTTTGTAAAAGAGGTCATGGCAGAAATAACAGAAGAGCAACCGCATTACAATACCCTTTCCACTATTGTCAGAAACTTGGAAGAAAAAGGATATGTTGCCCACAAAGCTTTTGGAAATACGCACCAGTATTATCCAATTATTAAAAAAGAGGACTATCGAAAGGCGTTTATGAATACGGCTATTGAAACCTTTTTTAACAACTCTTACAAGAGTATGGTATCGTTTTTTGCAGAAGAAGAGAAAATATCTGCTGAAGAATTACGCGAAATTTTAGACATCATCGAAAAAAAGAAATAGTATGGAAGCTATTTTTATATATCTGCTAAAGGTTACCGGGCTGATTACAGCTTTTTATATAGGCTATTACCTTTTTCTTCAAAAAGAAACCTTTTTTAATTCGAACCGTTGGTATTTTTTAATCGGATTAGTAACTGCAGTTTTGCTTCCTTTATTTACCTATACGCATACCATTTATGTTGAACCGACACCCGTAAACGCAATAAATTATGATACAGTTGCTCTTATGCCTTTGCAAGAATCTGCTCCTGTTGATTGGATTCTTATTTTCACTGTTGCCTATGTTTGTATAGCCCTCGCATTATTTCTCAAAATCAGCTTTAATTTAGCTCGATTATTACGGACACTTTATAAAACAACACCCATTAAAAAAGGGGCGTACTCCTTGATTAATCACCAGCAAGACCAGCCACCGTTTTCTTTTTTTAATTTTATTGTACTCAATCCCGATTTGTATACCGACCATGAGTTGGAGAGTATTTTGGTACATGAAAAAATACACAGTCAGGAAAAACACTCCTATGACGTTTTACTAGCAAACTTTTATTGTGTGCTTTTTTGGTTCAATCCCATAGTTTGGTTATACAAAAAGGCTATTATTCAAAATTTAGAATACATAGCCGATCAAAAAGCGGTGCAAACACTTTCGGATAAAATGGCTTATCAAAAAGCATTATTAAAAGTAGTCAGTCATCAAAATTTTATTTCAATCACCAATCATTTTAATCAATCATTAATCAAAAAACGAATCGTTATGTTAAACACGCATCCTTCCCGTAAGCAAAATTTGCTCAAGTACCTTTTGGTAGTGCCGATTCTTGTCGGATTTATTCTGTTCTTTCAAATAAAAGTTGTGGCCCAAGAACGTTTTACCATTCAAACCATCAATCAATCATTGGATGGCATTGAAAAGCGTTTGGAAATCAACAAAAGTACTTCTGATGCAGTAATGACACGCGAAAAAGAAGTATTTAAAAAAGAATTTGACACGGATTTAAAATTCTCAAAAGTCAAAAGAAATGCCAATGGTGAATTAACGTCGATTAAAGTGGACGTGAAAACTCCCAACGGCAAAGCGGAGACCTATCAATTTTCGGGTTCCACTCCTATCCAACCCTTTGTCATTGCTGTAGCTAAAAATGACAACGGATTGGTAACCGTAAATTTTGGAACTACTGTTAAAAAAGCTTTTGTTTGGAAAACGGAAGATGCTTTAGTTGATCTTTCCTCTTTAAAAGAATTAGAGGAATTAGGTATTGAGATTGACTTTCCCGAAGCACCGGAAGCTCCAAGTTTTCCAAATCATTTAGATGCTCCTGCTCCACCCTCAACACCCAAGTTGAATGACCATAAAAAGATTGTTATTATCAAAGAAAACAATGGAAAAGCAACTGTTACTGTTAATGGAAAAGAAATTGAAGATCCGGAGAAATATATCCTAGAGATTGATTCGGAAGGACTTCAAAATTTCAATTTTGATTTTGACTGGGAGACTTCAGATGGCGGACAAGTAAACGGAGAAAAAGTATACCGTATTAAAAAAGAAGCTCTTGAAAAAGCACGAATAGAAATGGATCGAATGAAACCCGAGCTTGAGAAATCAAGAGTATACATTATGGAGTCCAAAAAGAGAATGGAGTCATCAAAAGACGAGATGGAGCAAGCTAAAATAGAAATGGAATTAGCTACACAAGAACTTCTCAAAGCAAAAGAAGAATTGGAGCAAGCAAGAAAAGACTTAGAAGCGACTAAACAAAAGAAGCAATAATTCCTAAAACAGAAACGGCTATCGAAACGGTAGCCGTTTTTTATTATTTTTGCTTAAAAACCTTACCATGTTTCAACTTCTTGCACAATTAAACAAAATCATTCTTCCGAGTTTTACCAAAAAGGGATTGGATTTGTCGAAAGCCAAAAAATGGCAAATGGCAATCATCGGCTGGAGGTATTATGTTACTACTCGAGCTCTGGGTAAAAAAAACTAATAGGTTAATGCGGCGAAGAGGTTGTAGTTTTTAATTTTTTCTCTGCCGTTCAAGAAACTCAGTTCCATTAGAAAGTTCACTTGTACAATTTCTCCACCTAACTGTTCCACCAATTCACAAACTGCTTTTGCAGTGCCACCAGTAGCTAAAACATCATCATGAATGAGTACTTTATCTCCCTTTTGAATGGCATCTGTATGAATTTCTAAGGCGTCGGAACCGTATTCTAAATCATAGCTTGCAGAGATGGTGTCGTAAGGCAACTTATTTGGTTTTCGCACCGGCACAAAACCCGCATGCAGTTTTTCTGCTAATAAAATCCCAAAGAAAAACCCCCTACTTTCCACGCCAATAACCTTGTCGATGTGCACCTCTTTCAAATGAGTCAGCAGTATCTCCAAACATTCTTCACGAGCTAACGGATTGATTAATAACGGAGTAATATCTTTAAAAATAATTCCCTTTTTAGGAAAATCTTGCACGATGCGAATGTACTTATTGAGGCTCATAAAAAACCGTTTTAATTTATATTTTGATTTGCAAGTTACACAAAAATACCTATATTTGCACCCGCAATAAGGCCTCGTGGCGCAACTGAATAGCGCACTTGATTACGGCTCAAGAGGTTACTGGTTTGAATCCAGTCGAGGTCACGAATGAATACAAAAATAAAGAAAAACGCCAAGCTAGCTTGAGCGTTTTTTTGTTTTTTGTATTCTCAAAGCGGAGCTTTGGTGGATCAACGGAGTTAATCCTTTCGCTCTAATAAGCTCGCTCATAAATTAAAAAAGTTTTCAAAAAAGTTTTCAATCTTTGATTGAAAAGGCTTTTCGCTCTCAGAACGGAGCTCATTCTGGAACAACGGAGTTAATCCTTTTATACTGTTGAGCTTGCTCATAAAATTAATTTTGTATACTAAAAAAGTTCTTTCAATCAGAGATTGAAAGAACTTTTCATTTCCACTACTGAGCTCATTCTGGATCAACGGAGTTAATCCCATCGAAGGTCACGAATAAACACTTTTTATATTGGATTACTGCCAAAATAATAGTCTCTTTGTAGCATTAGTTCTAAATAAAAGCACATGGCATTAGATTACATCATCAACG
>NZ_JBILTE010000141.1:0-6450 GCF_044371705.1 Flavobacterium sp.
AAGTTTTGATTCAGAAAAGGGAAAGTTTATTATTCGTTAAACTTTTTGTTTTACAATCATTCACAATTTTCTTTTACTTATTTTTACTCCACTTAAAATCAATTCCAAATGTCAGATATTCTCATTTTTACACTAGTTTTTATACTTGCCCTAGCATTTGCAGTTGGAATTATTATCGGAAAAATGCTTTTTGTAGCTCAATCAAAATCAGAAAAGTCCGGTTTAGAAGAGCGAATAAACGGACTTTTATCTCAAATAGAACAGTTAAAAGATCGTTTTCAGGAGGAACAAAATCAGTTTGCAAATAAATTTGAAATCCAAAGAAAGGAGAAAGAAGAAATTCGTCGAGAAAAAGATTCGCTGTCAGTACAGTTGACCAAAAAAGAAGCCGATTTTGAAAATCTTTGGCAACGCAACACAGAACAAAAGCAAGAAGTAGAAGAGCTGCAGGAAAAATTTACCAAAGAATTTGAAAACTTAGCCAACAAAATACTCGAAGAAAAAACAGTAAAATTTACTGAACAAAATAAAGAGAATCTAAAAAATATTCTATCGCCTTTACAGGAAAAAATCCAGCATTTTGAAAAGAAAGTGGAAGATACGCACAAGGAAAGCATTGATTATCACGCCGCTTTGCGGCAGCAGATTGTTGGCTTGAAAGAAATGAATGAGCAAATGAGTAAAGAAACACTGAACTTAACCAAAGCATTAAAAGGCGATAGTAAAATGCAGGGAAATTGGGGTGAATTGATTTTGGAACGTGTTTTAGAAAAATCCGGTTTAGAAAAGGGTCGCGAGTACGAAGTCCAACAAAGTTTTATAACCGATGAAGGTAGTCGGGTTTTTCCCGATGTTGTAATTAATTTACCTGATGGGAAGAAGATGATTGTTGATTCAAAAGTTTCACTTACGGCTTATGAGCGTTATGCAAATGCGGAAGATGATGCTCAAAAAGCACTCTTTTTGAAAGACCATATCAATTCAATCAAACGACATGTGGAGCAGTTGAGTGATAAAAATTACCATGATTTGTACCAAATGGCGAGTCCGGATTTTGTTTTGTTGTTTATTCCTATTGAATCGGCTTTTGCAATTGCATTGAACGATGATAATTCGTTGTACAACAAAGCATTTGAGCGAAATATCATTATTGTCACTCCAACCACATTATTAGCCACTTTACGGACAATTGACAGTATGTGGACCAATCAGAAGCAGCAAGAAAATGCATTAGAAATCGCTCGTCAAGCCGGAGCATTGTATGATAAGTTTGAAGGATTTGTGACTGATTTGATTAAAATTGGAAAAAAAATGGAGGAAGCTAAAGTTGAGTATACTAATGCAATGACCAAATTGGTTGATGGAAAAGGAAATTTAATTGGTAGTGTAGAACGTTTGAAAAAAATGGGAGCAAAGGCCAAAAAATCCTTGCCAGATAGTATTATCAAAAGAGCTGAGGAGGATTCAAATTAAAATATTGGAAGTTTTTATTTCTTTTTAGTTTGATATTTTTGTTAATTATAACATATTGTTGAGGAAAATATCTTAATATAACTATATTTGGTTAATTTTTAGCTGAGTTTATATGAATATAAAGTACTTTTTAGGTTTTGTTGGAGTTGTTTTTACCGCATTATTTGTTTATTCCTGTTCATCAGATTCAGATGAATACATAGCTATTGACCCTGTTTCTCCTGTGGTTGTTGACTTGACTCAAGTGCCTTATGCCAATCTTTCGCAATACAAGTTTTTTGAAGGTGCTATGAAAAATCAAAAACCTTCAGTAGGAGTTTTACCTTACAAACCAATCAGTGAATTATTTACAGATTATGCTCTGAAAAAAAGATTTGTTTGGATGCCAAAAGGTGTAAAAGCATCGTATGTTGCTGATGGAGAGTTATTAAATTTCCCAACAGGTGCTGTACTTATAAAGAATTTTTATTACAATAATGTTCAACCCGGAAATGTCACTCGAATTATTGAAACACGAGTCATGATAAAAAAGGAATCGGGTTGGATTTTTGCAGAATATGTTTGGAATGATCAGCAAACCGAAGCTACGCTTCAAATGGATGGAAGTTTTACACCCATAAGTTGGATAGATGGTGCTGGAGCGACTAAAAGTACTAGTTACCGCATTCCGTCAGAAGTAGAATGCTTAATATGTCATAAAACAGTAACCAATCCTGTGCCAATTGGCACTAAGCCTCAAAATTTAAATTCCGATTATCCATTCGTCGAAGGAACAAAAAATCAATTAGCCAAATGGATCGAAAAAGGTTATTTAAATGCAAGCATTCCTTCAGAAATTGAAGCAGTTGTTGATTATAAAGATGTTTCAAAATCACTAGATTTACGAGTGCGTTCCTATGTAGATATTAATTGTGCCCATTGCCATAAAACAGACAGTCATTGTGATTATCGGCCTATGCGTTTTGCATTCAGCGAATCGCATATTCCGCAAAATATGGGCATCTGTGTTCCTCCTGATGAAATTATAAATAGTTCCTTAACTACTATTGTCAGCCCCTCAAATATTGAACGTTCGATGATGCATTTCAGGATGAATACAACTAGCGAAGAAGTACGAATGCCCATCGTGGGAAGGACGATGATTCACCAAGAAGGTGTCGAATTAATTGAACAGTGGATTAATTCCCTATCACCTTGTAATTAAATTTTTAAATCAAGTATCTATGAAAAAATATGTTTTATTCTTATTCCTTGTTGGATTTGTTTTTAGTGGAAATTCTCAATCCTCTTGTGCTAATGCATTGGATATAGTTGCTCAAACTTATGCAATGGGTGTTGTCAATGGAAGTGGTCCCACTGTTTATTGTGTTGACAGTGGCACTGCAACCGCGGGTTTATGGTACAAGTATACTCCCACTCAAAATTATACTGTTACAATTACTACTGATTTGCCGATAAATCAAGGCAAAGACCCACGTTTTCATGTTTATACAGGAGCTTGTTCAAACCTAGTTTGTGTAGCTGGTGACGATGATAGTGGTTCTGGGTATTTGTCTGTTGCTTCGTTTTCAGTTATTGCAGGAACTACGTATACCATCGTTTTTGATAACAAATGGGGAGTTGCTGCAAATAATGTTTCCTTCCAATTAATACAACAACCACCCATTGTTATTCCTACTCCAATTGCTGTTCCCGTAAGTTTTACAACACAAACCTTAGCGATATCGGGCACTTATAAAAACGGAGTTGTTGATATGAATGGCGATTATTTAGATGATATCGTTGCGGTAAGTTCAACGCAAGTTCATGTACAAAAGCAAAACGTTGGTGGAGGCTTCACAGCTTCTTCTATTACCACAACAGCAGCTTCAAATTTACCAACTTGGAGTTTTGCTGCCGGAGATTTTGATAAAAATGGTCAGACCGATTTACTCTACGGCGGTGGTTCAGGCGTAACTTTTATGAAGGCAAATGCAACCGGTACCGGATTCACGCAAATCTCATTTCCACAATATGTTTTTTCGCAAAGGTCTAATTTTATAGATATTAACAATGATGGTCACTTGGACGCTTTTGTTTGTCATGATGTGGCACCAAACGTCTATTATATTAATGATGGATTGGGGAATTTAGTATTTAATCAAGGAGGTTTAGGCGATGTGGCCGATGGAGGAAATTATGGGTCTATTTGGGTTGATTATGATAATGACAATGATGCCGATTTATTTATTGCTAAATGTCGTGGTGCAGGTTCGCCGGCATCTATAGATGAATTACATAAAAAGAATGCAAACAATACTTTTTCAAATGTAGCAGTTGCCGCTAATATGGCTAGTGGTGTTCAAACGTGGTCTTCCGCTTGGGGCGATTTTGACAACGATGGGCACATGGATGCTTTGGTTGGTGCAAGTTCATTTGCAGCAGGAGGTCACCGTTTAATGAAGAACAATGGAGACGGAACCTTTACGCTAATGTCTGCTAGCTCTGGTTTTGATACTTTCAACGGAACTGGAATTGAATATGTTGCTCAGGATTTTAATAACGACGGATTTATAGATGTTTGGTGTGCCGGAAGTAGTACGATTATGTATAATAATGGGAATTTCACATTTTCTCCATCCACAGTGCCTTTTAATGTGGGGGCTTTGGGGGATTTAAATAATGATGGATTTGTTGATATTATGAACGGTAATAATCTTCGAATAAACCAAGGAAATTTAAACAATTGGATCAAAATTGGTTTGAACGGAATCACCAGTAATAAGCAAGGAATTGGTGCTCGAGTAGAAATATATGGTTCTTGGGGGAAACAAATTCGCGACATCAGAAGTGGTGACGGTTTTAGATATATGAATTCTCTGAATGCTCATTTTGGGATTGGAACAGCAACAGCTATTACGCAAGTAATTATCAGATGGCCATCGGGAGTTGTGGACACGATTCAAAACCCAACAATCAATCAACTTTTAGTAGTAACCGAAAGTTCTACTTTAGGAGTGGATGACGTGCTGATTTCAGATTTTATAATCTATCCCAATCCTGTAAGTGATTTTGTTACCTTTTCATCCAAATCAGGTAATTCTATTGTTTCCATTGCTATTCACGATTTGAACGGTCGACTACTATTGAACAAAACATTAGAATCAGATACAATTTCATTACAAAGTTTAACTACAGGAACCTATTTAGTTACAGCGACGGATAGTGATGGAAATAAATCGACTCAAAAAATCATTAAAAAGTAAACAGCTAAAAAATATAATTTCTTCAAAGCCTTCTTTTTCAGGAAGGCTTTTTTGTAACTTTGATTTTTATTAAATACCCAATCTCATGAATTACATTCTTTTTGATGGACCTGTTCGAAATGCATTACTTCCCTTTACTTTTACACGTCCGGTGGCCGATATTCGAATCGGAATTTTAACCATACGCGAAAAATGGGAGAAATATTTAGGTTATACTACCACCACCATTACCGAAGAGTATTTGTCTGAAAAATATCCAATGGTAGAAATGGAAGAAAACATTCTAATTAATGCTTCATTTTTGCCCAATGAAGTATTGGTGGAAATGATTCAAAGTTTGGAAAAAAATCAAGCTATTTTTAAAGGCGAAGAAGTAATTGCTTTTTTTACCAACGATACACAAGAAGAAGTTGATTTTGACACCTACGAAATCATCGATTATGCAGAAGAAGGATTACGCATTGAACACACTTGGGATATTTTTGCTAAAAACGATGCCGCGATTCGTGAAGATTTTGAATTGCTAACTGAAGGACGTACTTCGCAACCCATTCCTAAAAGTGTCAACGTCATCAATCCTGAAAATATATTCATTGAAAAAGGAGCAAAGCTTGAATTTGTTACTTTAAATGCTTCAACCGGACCTATTTATATTGGCTATAATTCCGAAATCATGGAAGGTTCTGTAATTCGCGGACCTTTTGCGTTGTGTGAAGAAGCACAAGTGAAATTAGCTACCAAAGTCTACGGAGCAACAACTGTTGGACCTCATTGTAGAATTGGAGGCGAAGTGAACAATTCTGTTCTTTTTGGTTATTCCAATAAAGGACACGACGGATTTTTAGGTAATTCCGTTCTTGGTGAATGGTGCAACATTGGTGCCGATTCCAACAATTCCAATTTAAAAAACAATTACGAAGCAGTGCGATTGTGGAGTTATGAAACCGAAGGTTTTGCTAAAACCGGCTTGCAATTTTGCGGACTCATGATGGGCGATCACAGTAAATGCGGTATCAATACTATGTTTAATACGGGAACCGTTGTTGGAGTTTCCACTAATATTTTTGGTAGCGGATTTCCACGAAATTTTGTCCCAAGTTTCAGTTGGGGCGGAGCAACCGGATTTACTACTTACATCACTAAAAAAGCGTTTGAAACTGCTCGAATTGCTATGTCTCGTCGTCAGGTGGAATTTACTGAAGAAGATGCGAGGATTTTGGAACATGTGTTTGAAGAAACGAAGAAGTGGAGGAAGGAGTAATTTCGCGGTTAATTTATCACTTTACCTTATAAAAAAACCCTCAATCCATTTCCAATTGTGATTGAAAACATAAAGAATTATTAAAAATAAAATTAGAGATACAGTAACTTTTATAACAAGTTTTTTTTGTTCTAATTTTCGTTCAGCAAGCATTTTTTCTCTAATAGATTTAAGCAATTCCGGTGTAGCTTGCACGTGATCAATAAATTCAGATGTTGCGTTGGAAGTGTTTTCCAAACGTTCCAATTTGCTTGTGCGATTACGTTTATTATTTCGCAAACCGATTAATGCTTGTAACATTGATCCTTCTCCTGGCATATTTTTTTAATTAGTTAAAGGGTTATTTTCTTGCCAAGTAGCAAAGCTTTTAACTGCGGCTTTGCGTCTTTGCTAGAAATTACTTTTGCGAGTGTAAGTTTAAATCTTCTTAACCCTCTTCAAACTTAATAAATTCAAAGGATTAATACCCAA
>NZ_JBILTE010000143.1:0-6430 GCF_044371705.1 Flavobacterium sp.
GTTCTTTTTGTTGATTTTACAATGATTGCTCAAATTGGCCCAGGAGACGATGACGGCGGCGGAGATTTAGAAGGTCCTGATGCACCAATAAACGGCCAGATAATATGGTTAGTACTAATTGGAATTGCTTTTGCTTTTTATTTTCTAAAAAAATATCGTAAAGCAAGTGCCAACTCTTAAATAGATGCAACCCCAATTTTGGGGTTTTTTTATACACTAATGCAACCATTTTGATTTTCTTTTCTTCTAAAAAACCCTATTTAAAAGATTTAGTACCCTCCAATTATGCAGATATTCATTCGCATTTGCTGGCGGGAATTGACGATGGGGCAAAAACAGTTGATGAATCTGTTCAACTGATTCATTCGCTCCAATCATTTGGATTTGAGCAGTTTATAACTACCCCGCACATCATGGAGCATTTGTGGAATAATACTAAAGAAACCATTTACGACAGCTTACAGCAGTTACAAAATGAGCTAGCTATTGCTAATCATTTAGTATCTATTCAAGCTGCAGCAGAATATTTCATGGATGGTCATTTTTCAGAGCTTGCGAAACAGCAGTCGCTTTTGTGCTTAAAGGATAATTACGTACTGGTTGAAATGTCGTATCTCAATCCTCCACTTCAATTAATGGATCTCATCTTTGACTGCCAAGTTGCCGGTTATCGACTAGTACTTGCTCATCCGGAACGTTATTTGTTTTATCATTCCAATTTTGACAAATATCGCAAGCTTAAAAAAGCGGGCTGTTTCTTTCAGTTGAATTTATTATCCGTTACCGGCTATTATGGTCAATCTGTTGCTGTGGCTGCAGAGCAATTACTAAAGCAAGGAATGATTGATTTTGTGGGTTCTGATGTTCATCATCAAAACCATGTGAAAGCATTTGAGAATCGTGTGTTGCAGAAGGATTTGCAACCACTTAAAGTTGCTTTTGACAATAATAGGCTTTTTCGGAATTCGTAATGGTATAGGTGATTATGCGGTAAAAAGGTTTCATTTTTTACCATATAAATCAGAGAATTTTTTCCCAGTTTTATACCGAGTAAAGTCTTTTTAAGGTAATGAGCTTTAAACAGTAAAGGAGTATTTACAAAAATTCTTTGGGAGTGAGTTATAAAACGCATCCATTTTGAATAGGTAGCCACCCCACCCTGCGGGCACCCCTCCAGAGGAGGGGAATAGTGTGCAACAATTAAATTTCAGAGGATTACCTAACGAAATTTATTTAAAATTTTTTGATACCATGCTACGGGTTTCTGTTCCAAATCAGCTCCGTAACCGTAGCCATATCCGTAACCGTAACCGTAACCATATCCATAAGTTTTACGCCATTCCGTATAGTTTAAAACTACTGCCATATTGGGTAGTTTGTGCTCTTGGTATAAGTTTTCTGCAAACTTTAACATGCCTTTTTCAAGGTAATTGGCTCGCATCACGTATACAAAGGCATCCGCATTTTTGGCTACAAGTAATGTATCGGTAACCATGCTGACCGGTGCAGTATCTACGATAATGTAATCGTATTGTTTTTTTAATTGTTCAAACAGTAAACTTAACTTATCGCTCATTAACAACTCCACCGGATTGGGGGGAATTACTCCGGAAGGCAATGCAAAAAAGTTTTCATACCCTTCCAATTTTACAATGTAATCATCAATAGTAACCTGCGATTTAGTTAAATAATTTGTCAGTCCTTTTGAGGGCAATTTAACATACTGATCTAATTTTGGATTTCGAATATCTAAACCAATTAAAAGTACTCGTTTACCTGATAATGCTATTGTTGTTGCTAAATTGATGGATACAAAAGTCTTTCCCTCTTTTGGAACCGTAGAAGTGACAAAAATCGTTTTACACTTATCTTCATGAACATGCGAGAGAATAAACTCCATATTGGTTCGAACAATCCGAATGGCTTCTGCAGTACTTGATCGGCTGTTTGCTTTAATTATTTCGTCTTTGGATTCTGATACCGGAATATCACCTAAAAAAGGAATAGAAACTAATTTTTCGACATCCGATCTTGATTTAATTTTCGTGTCTAGAATTTTAATCAAGTATAAAAACCCGAAAGGAACAATTAATCCTGCTAATAATGCTGCTAAAAAAATAACATTCCTTTTAGGAGAAATGGGTCCGCCTCCCGAAAATCCGGAGTCAATTATTTTAGCATTGGTAGCCGTAGCGGCAAGCGATAGTTCTGTCTCTTCTCTTTTTTGTAACAAGTAGAGATATAAAGCTTCTTTGATTTTTTGTTGGCGATCAATACTTTTAAATTCCCTTTCTTGTGTAGGTAACTTAGAGATTTTACCGCCTATTTTATTCTCCTGCTTTAGTAATTCTCTCTTTTTAGTTGCTAATGTTTGTTTGAATTGCTTCAAACTTTCAATCACACTCCGATTAAGTGATTCAATTTTAGCCTCTAAACCGATAACCACTGGATTGTTAGGTGTAGAACCTTTGATTAGTCGGTTGCGGTCTAAAACTAATTTATTTAATTGTCCTAAAAGCTCCGAACTATTCACATCGGAGGTTAAATTACCCGGAAGCAGGTTGTAAGAGCTGTTTTTTTCAACTAACTGTAAAATGTCTTCTACAATTTTCAGTTCTGTCTCTACTTCTAACACCGCCTTCTCAAAATCACTTGCTGATGCAATAAATAATTCGGCCTCAGTTGGAATATCGGTTAAACCTTCTTTTCGCTTATAACCTTCAACGTCCAATTCTACTCCATCTAATTCATTTGATATGATTTCTAGACGTTCCGCTATAAATTCGGACGTTTTTTTGGAAATCATATTTTTATCTGCAATCGCATCTTCAATATACGTTTGTATCAAACCATCTAAAAAATCGGCTGCTTTTTTAGGATTAGGGTCACTCATTCCTAATTCTACAACGGTCACATTTTTACTTAAAGTTGCCACCGACAACCTCCCTTTAAAACTTTGAGCTACAGATGCAACTGAATTGACAACTACTTTTACTTCAAAATCTTTCTTGAGAGCTGCTGCTTTTGAAAGTTCTTTTTTAACCACTTTAAAATCACCCGACACATTTTTAATTACTTCTCCATATTTAAAAACACCCCGTTTTTGCTCTCCCTCAGTCAGTTCAAATACTACATTGTTGATTGATTTTATTTGAAAGACCATTTGTTTTGGATCTGTTGTACCATCTTCAAAAATAAGTTGCACCGGAGATTGATTATACATCTCCTTCGATTTGATAAGACCTTCACCGATATACGAAATATTTAAATCTAATTTGTCGACTGTTTTGTGGACAATTGTTCTTGATTTTAATACTTCAATTTCATTGTCAACATTACTTTTAACCCCTTTGAGTGCTCCTAAATCTGCAAATGCAGCCAATTCAGAATCAAGCCCGCCTTTTTTATCATCTTTAACTAAAATCGTAGCTGTTGCTCTATAAATGGGAGTGGTGTAACGCAAATAGACATAGGCAACTGACAAAAATAGTATGATTGCAAGCACAAACCACTTCCAATAATTCAAGTAGTAGTCCAATTCTTGGCGAATATCAAACGTATTTTGTTCCTGAGTCTCTTGTGAAGATATAGCCATAATGTGTGTAACTTAATTTTATCTGATTGTTAACGCTACTATTGTAATCAGTAAAGAAATTCCTGTAAAAATTACTGTTATATTCGGCCCTACAGCAGATGCATTTATTTTTGTTTTATTAGGTTCCACATAAACAACGTCATTTTGGGTCAAATAATAATACGGTGATTGAAAAAAATCAGCTTTTGTCAAATCCACTCTGGCGTATGTTTTGGTGCCATTTTGTTCTCGAATTACCAATATATTATCTCTTTTACCATAAATGGTCAAATCCCCTGCCTGAGCTATCGCTTCTAAAAGTGTGATGCGTTCGCTACTTATTGTAAAAACACCCGGTTTGTTTACTTCTCCCTGCACCGCAACTTTAAAATTTAAAATTCTAAAATTTATTTGCGGGTCTTTAACGTAATTTGATAACTTATCGACTAACATAGAAACTGCTTGCGAACGGGTTAAACCACCGATTTTTAATGATCCCAAAACAGGAAATAATATGGTTCCTTGGTAATCCACAATATAAGTTTGCTGGCTGATTAAGTTCGCAGCAGGTCCCAATGTAGGCAAATTGAATGGAATTACGGTCTCGGGATCGACTGCTGACACAATGATTTGCAACATATCATCCGGTTGTATCAATGGTTCAAACGACCCGCTTGATTGACCTGCTTGTGCTTCTATATTCTGCATGTAAACCAGTTTTTCGGGGGAGGCACATGAGCCTACAAAAATAATTAATAGAATCCCAAGAAAAAGTTGCTTTGTTACTTTCATTAATGATATTTTAATACAAACGTTGCAAAGGTAGTGATTTTTTTGTTGAGTGTTGTAGGTTATAGGTTAGGGGTTGTAGGTTATGGGTTTAAGATTGTTTAAGGTTGTTTAAGGTTGTTGGTAGCCACCCCACCCGCCGTGGTCGGACACCTCCCTCCAGAGGATGGGAATACTGTTGCTATTTATCTAATAACTGATATTCGGAGTTATTGCTAATGTACTCCGGAACGATTCTTTTCATATATGTAACGATTGCAACATGTGAATCATTTTGGGCTAGTTCCACCAAGGTGTCAATCATTTCGGGGATTTCCCGGTATTCCTCAGGTGGTTCTTGGGCTACAACAATTTTCTCATGTCGAGTGGGCAACGTTAAGGAAGCATCGTTTAACAATTCTTCAAATAGCTTTTCCCCGGGACGTAGGCCTGTAATTTCAATAATTATTTCTTTATCCGGAATAAATCCGGCCATACGAATCATTTTCTTTGCCAAATCGATGATGCGAACGGGTTTACCCATGTCAAACAAATAAATTTCTCCACCATTTCCCATGACTCCGGCTTCTAAAACTAATTGGCATGCTTCCGGAATAGTCATAAAATATCGGATAATATCCGGATGCGTAATTGTAACCGGACCACCTGCTTCTATTTGCTTGGCGAATAAGGGTACGACAGAACCACTGGATCCAAGCACATTACCAAATCGAGTGGTTACAAATTTGGTTGTCATTTGATTCGATTCTTCCTGCTGCGAATAAAAAAGGGATTGCACATATTTTTCGGCAATACGTTTACTAGCACCCATTACATTACTCGGATTTACAGCCTTATCAGTAGAGACCATTACAAATTTGTCGGCCTTGTATTTTAGTGCCAAATCAGCTATGTTTTTGGTACCCATCACATTAACTAAAATCGCCTGGTCTGGATTTTGCTCCATTAAGGGAACGTGTTTATAGGCAGCCGCATGATATACTTTGTGGGGAAGAAATTTTTGAAACATACGTTCCATGGCTTGACGATTACGAATATCCTGAATTACTACTTGTAATTTTACATTTGGATTAATTTTCTCGATTTCCAAGCATAATTCATGCAACGGTGTTTCTGCTTGATCAACCAATATTAGTTCTTCCGGTTCAAATGCTAGAACTTGACGTGCTATTTCACTACCTATTGAACCGGCTGCACCAGTTATTAAAATTCGTTTTTGATGAATTTGTAAAGCTAATTTTGCTTTGTCTAATACAATTGGTTTCCGCTCCAATAAATCTTCAATTTTTATTGCTTGAATTTTACGGGAAATTTCATTTTGATTTTCCCAGTTAGAGATTAAAGGCAATGAATAAACTTTGTAACCATTTTCCAAACAATCATCAACTAGTTCCCGCTTATCATCTGCAGATAAATTACTGTCGGCCAAAATCAATGCTTGCACATTCATTGAACGCATTAAAAGACTGATTTGCCGATTGTTTTGTAATAGTGGTAAATCAAGAATTGTCTTTGATCCACTTTGCGATTTCTGACTTATAAAACCAATCAATTTAAATCGGCCTGGAACCTCCATTTTTAAAGCGTTAGCCACAGCAATAGCATTTGCATCTGAACCAAAAACCAATGCTGGAATCAAACGTTCGTTTGCTTTGACACTAAAGTAGCGTTCGAATACTGACTTTACCAATATTCGAAACAAAAAAAGCATGGAAAAGTTGAGAACGAAATTAAAAATCAATGCGGGTGTTAAAAAAATCTTATTCCAAAGTGTAAAATAAGACAAATAGTTGATTGTTACTAATGTAATAAATCCACTAAAAGTGGCTAATAACAATTTAATACCATCAATAAATGTTGAATGCCGGATAATCCCTGAATAGGTTTTAAATACAAAAAAATAAATTGTATTCACCGCTATTATGATTAAATATTGGATAGAAACCGATAAAGTATCGTAAGACTGAAGTGTTAAATTAGAAATCAAAAAATAGGTTATGGTTGCTGAAAAAAGCAAAATACAAACATCGATTAATAGGACAATCCACCGCGGTAGATAACCAATGT
>NZ_JBILTE010000144.1:0-6421 GCF_044371705.1 Flavobacterium sp.
AATCATTACGCTTTCAAAAGACACAACCGTTGTAGATACTTCTTTAACGGTACAGAAAGAATATAAATTCAATTATTTACGGAAGGACACTTATGGTTTACTTGCTTTTACCAACGAAGGTCAGCCTTATACCACTTTAGATTTCGGAATCAATGATTTCACGCCATTTCCTGAATTTGGCTTTTCCGGCAAGCATTTCAGTTATTTGGAAGTAAAAGATATCGATTACTACCATGTTGCTACACCGTTAACCGAACTGTATTTTAAAACAGTGATGGAGCAAGGTCAAAGTTTGGAGACCTTTATCAGCGTGAATACTTCGGAACAGTTAAACTTTGCTGTTTCCTACAAAGGGTTACGCTCTTTGGGAAAATATCAAAACCAATTAACTAGTACGGGAAATTTCAGATTGTCCTCCAGTTACAACACAAAAAATAAAAGGTATATCTTAAAGGCTCATTTTACTGCTCAGGATATTTCAAACGGTGAGAATGGTGGTATTGTGAATCAAGCAGATTTTGAAGGAGGATTATCAGAATTTGAAAATAGAGCCCGCATCCCCGTATTTTCTGAAGATGCAGAAAGCCTGCTGAAAGGTAATCGTTTTTTTGTTGATCATTCGTTTCGATTGAAAAAAGATGAAAATGCATTTGGAAGTGTTGTAATCCACCACCAATTCAATTATGAGCGTAAAAATTATGATTATACGCAAGCTACAATCAATACGACTACTACCGATGAAAATGGTGCGGTTATTAATTTTAGTCGTTACGGTGATTCATATGTGTTAAGCAACATCAACGATGTAACCAACTACAATCGAATGTATAATAAATTGGGTGCTTCCTATGCTACCAAGGATTTTGGATCGGTTACTTTTTTTGTGGAAGATTTTCAATTTAACCATTATTACAATAAGGTTTTAGTGCTCGCTGATCAAACCATTCCCACTACTTTAAGTGATCAAATTATGAATGTGGGAGGCGAATATAAGTATCAAATAAATAAATGGAAGGCAAATTTGTTGGTTTCACGATCCATCACCGACCAAAATTTAAATAATATTGAAGCCAATGTTCGTTATCGTTTGGATAGCATCAATAGCTTTACATTTACGTATCAAAACATTAATAAAATTGCCAATCATAGTTACAATCTTTTTCAAAGTAGTTATGTTAATTACAATTGGTTTAATAATTTTAAAAATGAAAAAATAAATGCTATTGAAGCAAAAGCATTTACAAAATGGTTTAATGCTTCAGCACAATTCACAAATATTACTGATTTTCTATATTATAGCAATGATGAAACAAACCAACGACAACTGATCCTTTCGCCAAAACAATTTGGCAATTCAATTAAGTATGTATCTGCTCAGGTCAGCAAAGAACTTACCTATGGGAAGTTTGCCCTAGATAACACATTTTTATTTCAACAAGTAGATCAAAGCGAGGATATTTTAAACGTTCCAACGTTTCTTACTCGTAATACACTGTATTATACGGATCGTTTTTTTAAGAAGGCACTCTTTATTCAAATGGGTGTTACTTTGAACTATTTCACTTCGTATTATGCCAATGGTTACAATCCGATTATTGGTGATTTTTATGTACAAAATCAGCAAGAAATCGGTGAGTTTCCAATGATTGATTTTTTTATTAATGCTAAAATTCGAACGGCTCGTATTTATTTAAAAGCAGAACATCTGAACTCTTCTTTTGGAGAATCCAAGTACTACAACGCACCAAATTATCCGTACCGCGATTTTATGATTCGATTTGGCGTGGAATGGAATTTTTTCCAATAACAGGGCACAGCAGTTAAAAACGCACTTCTTTTAGCGAAAACTTGTATCCTCCTGATTTATCAATATCTTTGTAACAGAAATAAAAAATTAATGAAATTCGCAAAAAACATACTTGAAACCATCGGCAATACTCCTTTGGTTAGAATCAATACACTTACGAAAGAGCTGGATTGTTTAGTTTTAGCTAAGGTAGAAACCTTTAATCCCGGTAATTCGGTAAAAGACCGTATGGCTGTTAAAATGATTGAAGATGCCGAAGCCGACGGTCGTTTGAAACCCGGAGGCACCATTATTGAAGGAACTTCCGGAAATACGGGTATGGGATTGGCTTTGGGTGCAATCGTCAAAGGATATAAATTAATTTGTGTGATTACAGATAAGCAATCCAAAGAAAAAATGGATATTCTTCGTGCAGTTGGAGCCAAAGTGATTGTATGTCCAACCGATGTAGAACCCGACGATCCGCGTTCGTACTATTCTGTTTCTAAACGATTAGGGACCGAAATCCCCAATTCATGGTATGTGAATCAATATGATAATCCGTCGAATGCGATTGCACATTACGAGCAAACTGCTCCTGAAATTTGGGAACAAACCGAAGGTAAAATTACGCATTTTGTGGTGGGAGTAGGAACGGGTGGAACAATATCCGGTGTTGCAAAATATTTAAAGGAACGCAACCCGAATGTAAAAATCTGGGGAATTGACACCTATGGTTCGGTATTTAAAAAATACCACGAAACCGGAATTTTTGATGAAAATGAAATTTACTCCTACATCACAGAAGGAATAGGGGAAGATATTTTACCAAAAAACGTCGATTTTTCACTGATTGATGGATTTACTAAAGTAACAGATAAAGATGCAGCTGTTTATACGCGTCGACTGGCTTTGGAAGAAGGTATTTTTGTTGGAAATTCAGCTGGTGCTGCCATCAAGGGAGTTTTGCAACTTAAAGAGCATTTCAAACCTGAAGATATAGTAGTAGTTTTATTTCACGATTCGGGCAGTCGCTATGTTGGTAAAATGTTCAACGACGATTGGATGCGTGAACGTGGATTTTTGGATGAAGAATTAACCAAAGCTACGGATTTGATTCAAGGTCATTTAGACAAACCTTTGGTCATTGTACGAACAGAAGAATTGGTTTCGCATGCCATCGAACGCATGAAGAAATACAATATTTCACAAATACCTGTAATGGATGCAACCGGTTTTGTAGGATCGGTAGATGAAGCCGATTTATTTCGAAGCTATCTAGCCGATAAAGATATTGCTGATAAACCTATCAAAGAAGTGATGGGAAAAGCGTATCCAATTGTTTCTGCCAATACACCCATTGATGAGGTGTCAAAACTGATTACACGCGACAATCAAGCGGTTTTGGTAAAACTTGAGAATGGGAAACATCATATTATAACCAAACACGATATTATTAGTTCAATTAATTAGTTGTAGAATAGTAAGTTTTAAAAATAATTGTTCTGTCATTCTGAACTTGTTTCAGAATCCCTAACCATATTTTATTATAGCTCTCAGATGCTGAAACAAGCAGCATGACAGGGGTTAGCAAAGTTCGGCATGAAAGGGTTTATTCTACTTTTCGCTACCCAGTAAAACCCCTGACACATTCCATGCACTGAAACTGCCACCTTCGGGTTTTCCTTGCGGAATTTTCACTTGAATTGTATGAGAGCCGGCAGCTAAATCACCCAAGTCTATTAAAATAGGGTTGGTAACCGTTCCCGGACACCAATTAGACCGACTGTAATCGGAAGATGACAACCCGTTGTTGAAATTTCCAGATGCCGGATTGTATAAACGATAAGAGCCGCAATCATAACGCCAAGGAATAAAGGAAAATACTTCCTTGTTGTTTAAAAGAATCGTGTTTTTCTTTGGTACAAACTCATCCCCATTTTCCCAACCGCCGTGACCCGTGGTAATGTATCTTAGTTTTGCGTTTTTTAGGGGTTTGTCTAGTGTGAAAGTAACTGTTAGACCTTTGTCCATATCAAACATAGTTGCGTATTCTTGACCTGCCATTTCCATGATATTGGTGGTATTGAATAGTGAAAGTAATTTTTCGGTAGGATGTACTTCCGATGGTTCTTGGTGAACGGTAATATTCAAAGAAACTTTGTGACCTCCTTTGTCGTAATTCCCGATAAAAACACCCACATAATATTCAGATTCGTTCAAGATGGTAGCTAGTTCAGAAATATCCTGTCTGTAAAATACTTGTTCCTGCCATTTTTTGTCTTTCAATTCTATGTGATTGTATTTCAGGATTCCGAAAGGTGTAAAAAACCTCATTAATTCAATCGGAGGAGAATAATTGTCTGTAGCAATAACCCCGTGGTATTTTTTGCCATTTCCGTTTTCATAAATAGGAAGCGTTGAGATGCCCTTTTCCAATCCATCAAAAAACGTCTGTTTCTCAGTCACCGGAATTACAAATACGGAACCTGTTCGGTCATAAGCATCGCCGTTGGATTGTTCGGTTAAGTCTACAAAAACCTGACTACCGTTATTCAATTTTGGAAAGCTAATCTTTCTCACAGCAATTGTGCCTTTCGCAAATCGAAGAATACTGTCATTCGATTTTGAATCATCTGAAAAATTAATGATTTCTTTTTCAAACACTTCAATCGTTTGGAATTTACTTTTCCAAAGAAAATCGCGGTAGGATAATAAATCCGTTACCGTTGATGGAATAGATGCTATTTTTACATTTTCGGGAATTGATTTCAATTTTTCAATTGAAACCGCTTGAATAGTAAAATTGTTATTACGGGTCATTTCCAAAACCAATCCTAAGTTTTGTCCCAAAACAGTGGGAGCTCCTTTTAAATGTAAGTCGTTAGTGTACCAAAGTTCGATCGTGTTAGAATTGATAATGGTTTTGGCTTTTTTACAGGTATAACCCAGTATTTTTTTAGTGTCGGTTAAAAATTCAAATGCCTGTTTATTTAAACTCAGACTATCAATGGTTTCAATGGCTTTTTTTTCGTTCAATTGAGCCCATTGTAAAATTGTGTTTTCTGTCCGATTGATTTGCGTTAGTTCGACTGGAAATTTCGTTTTTTTTTCAATAATCGAGTTATTTGTCAGCAACGTACTATTCGCATCTGAGTATACCAAAATAGGTTCTTGGTTAATTATTGAACCGTTTGAAACTCGCTCAAACGTTACTTTTATAGCATTTGGTTGCTTTTGAGACCAAAGGATTTGAACGATTAGGAAAAATAGAAAGAAAGTGATTTTTTTCATGTGGAACAATTTTACGTTTACAAATGTAGCAGTTCTAGTTGTTTTTTTGTACTTTAGTCATTCGAAACCATACAGAATTTATCCATGAAAGAATCATTTCTCCATTATTTATGGCAGTTTAAGAAGTTTTCATTCTCCGAACTTCAAACTACCGAGGGTTTGCCAATTACAATTGTACATTCCGGCAATTATCTACAACAAGCAGGCCCCGACTTTTTTAATGCTCAATTAATTATTGGCACTCAAAGGTGGGCGGGAAGTGTTGAAATACATCTCAAGTCATCCGATTGGTATGTGCATCACCACGAAACAGATGCGGCTTATAACAATGTGATTCTTCATGTGGTTTGGGAGCATGATACGGATGTTTTTAGGAAAAATAATACTGAAATTCCTGTTTTAGAATTGAAAAATTACGTAGATGCTGAAATCCTTTCGCACTATCAAAAGTTACTTTCTCCAAAAAATTGGATCAATTGTGAAAATGAGTTGTCCATTATTGACTCATTTACACTTTCAAATTGGAAGGAAAAATTATTTCTGGAACGTATAGAAGAGCGTTCGGATGAAATTGAAGAGTTGTTAGTTACAACTGCCAATGATTGGGAAGCTGTTTTCGTCCTCTTTTTAGCCAAAAGTTTTGGATTGAATGTCAACGGAATTGTTTTCTTCGAATTGATGCAGTCTATTCCGTATGAAATAATTAGAAAAGAACAATCGGATATCGTCCAATTGGAAGCACTTTTTTTAGGAAGAGCGGGATTACTCGAAACGGATAAAGAAGATGTGTACTTCAAAGAATTAAAAAAGCGATGGAATTATCTTCAACAAAAGTATCAACTACCTGAAATTATACTTCAGCCTGTTCATTTTTTCAAACTCAGACCCGATAATTTTCCAACAATTCGATTGGCTCAATTGGCACAATTAATCAGTCAGGAGCCGCAACTATTTCATAAGTGCATGCATATCCAAAAAGTGAGTGACTTTTATCAGTTGGTTGCAATCGCTCCTTCAGTATATTGGCAAAGCCATTATGTTTTTGATAGGCAAAGTGCCTCAAAGCGTAAAAAATTATCCAAATCGTTCATTGATTTAGTAATCATTAATGCATTGTTACCCTTTTTATTTGCCTTTCATCGCTATCAAAATTCAGATAGTACCGAGCAATTACTAGCATTAGCATCGCAAATAGAACCTGAGAAGAATGTTATGATAGATAAATTTTTAAGTTTTGGTCTTACCTGTAACACTAGTTATGACACACAAGCTTTATTGCAACTAAAAAAGCAATATTGCGATTTTAATCGTTGTTTGTCTTGTGCAATTGGTCAAAAGTTG
>NZ_JBILTE010000145.1:0-6417 GCF_044371705.1 Flavobacterium sp.
AAATATAAATTAGGTTTTTTAATTATCATGATTTCTAAGATTTTATAAATCTGTGTTCAAAAAAAAGTTACTGTAATGAATTTATTCAATTTGATAGTTTAAAAAAGAGAACACAGATCATAAAAATTTAAGAAATTAAAAAAATTTAAATTAGGTTTTTTAATTATCATGATTTCTAAGATTTTATAAATCTGTGTTCAAAAAAGTTAGGGGCGGAAGATTAACGAATAGTTATTTTTACCAGTGACATACAACCTATAACATACAACCTATAACCTATAACATACAACCTATAACTTACAACTAAAGATATGGCTAAATGGCAAGAACGAGCAGAACTCTTATTCAAAACAGAAGGATTAAATAATTTAAAAAATGCCAATGTACTCTTGGTTGGATTGGGCGGAGTTGGTTCATTTGCCGCTGAATTTCTCGCTCGTGCCGGCGTGGGAAAAATGACCATTGTTGATGGAGATGTGGTGGATATTACCAACATCAACCGGCAATTACCGGCGTTACATTCTACCGTTGGCATGCCGAAAGTACATGTAGTAGGTGACCGATTAATGGATATTAATCCCGAATTACAACTAACCCGTTTGCAAGAATTTCTATCACCCGAACGAGCGTTGGAAGTCGTAACCCCAGAGTTTGATTATGTGTTGGATTGCATTGACAGTGTCACACCTAAATTAAATCTAATCATTGCCGCCAAGCGAAAAAGAGTCAAAATTATATCCAGCATGGGAGCCGGTGGAAAAATGGAAGCATCAAAAGTAAAGGTAACCGACATCAGTAAAACAGAAAACTGCTTCTTAGCTCGTACAATAAAAAGAAGACTCAAAGAAGTGAAGATTGATAAATTAAAAGTGGTCTTCTCCTCAGAAATTCAAGACGAATCTAGTTTAAAAATGACCGACGGAACGAACTTTAAAAAATCCTTTTACGGAACCAATAGTTGGATGCCCTGCCTTTTTGGTTTGCATGCGGCCGAAACAGTGGTGACTTATTTGTTGGAAAAAAAGGTGCTAAGGGACTAAGAAGCTAAGGCACTGAGTTTTTCTTATTGAAAAATCTAATTAAACTTTATAACTATAAAACCTTAGCACCTTAGCACCTTAGTACCTTAGCACCTTATGAAACAAACAGTGATCTTCGACATGGATGGCGTAATTGTAGACACCGAACCGGTGCATCATTATGCGTACCAACAACATTTTGAACAGTTAAAAATTGATGTTTCACCCGAAATGTATGCGTCGTTTACAGGGAATTCAACCAAAAATATATACGAACGATTGAAAGCTACTTTTAATCTTCCACAAGAGGTGCTGGCATTGGTTCAAACTAAACGCACGTTTTTTAATGATGCTTTTGACAACAAAGAAGATTTGTATTTATTAGATGGTGTAGAAGATTTAATCAAAGAATTGCATGCAGCAGGAATGCAGTTAGTCGTGGCTTCTTCGGCTGCAAATGTAACCATTGAACGAGTTTTCAACCGTTTCAATTTACATCCGTATTTTACCCATAAAGTTTCAGGTGAAGATTTTCCGAAATCAAAACCGCATCCTGCTATTTTTCAACAAGCTGCTTTTCTAGCAAAAACGCCTGTAGAAAATTGTGTAGTGATTGAAGATAGTACGAATGGAATTATTGCAGCAAAAGCCGCAGGTATTTATTGTGTTGGATATGATAGTGTGAACTCGAAACTCCAAGATTACTCATTAGCTGATGAAGTGATCAGTCATTTTAATGAATTGAGTTTTGAAAAAATTCGTAGTTTAAAGTCATAAACTATTGAGCATTTCGGTCCGGTAACGTATGTTTTTCAATAATCCGAATGCCATCTTTTTTGACTTCTGTTTCTTTCCGCATCGACCAAAAGAAATCACTTGAAAACCGACGTGCCTCCTCAAGATTTACTATCGGAAATGGATAATCGGTTCCAATTTCAAAATCATATAGCATTTGTTCAATGGGAGTTAATTTCCAAGGTTCATGAATGAATTCAGTTGGAATTTTGGAAAGTTCAGGCATCCATTTTCTGATAAAAATTCCTTCCGGGTCGTGTTCATAAGAATTTTTTACCGGATTGTAAACGCGTAGGGTATTAATTCCGGTCACGCCTGCTTGCATTTGAATTTGCGGATAATGAATGCCAGGTTCAAAATCGAGAAATTGTTGAGCTAAATGCGGACTACAATTTTGCCAAGGTTGAAACAAATGATGGGTGTAAAATGAAACCACCAAAGCACGCATTCTGAAATTTAAATAGCCCGTGCTGTTCAAACACCGCATGCAAGCATCAACCAGCGGAACTCCGGTTTTACCCTCCATCCATGCTTGATGAAATTCGGGAATAATCGGTTGGTGCAATTGTCGGTAGCCTTTGTTTACCGAAATAAATTCCATGTGGCATTCCATTTCAAATTTTTGAATAAAATGGGCTTGCCACCGCAAACGGGAAGCAAAATTATCTATTTGACGCACATTTTTATTTTGGTCTCGATAGGTTAAAGCTAATTGACACACTTGACGCATCGATAAGTTTCCCCAAGCAATGTAAGGCGAAATCCTACTGCAACTGTGTCTCCCCAATTCCGGTTTGGAAATGTGTTTACTATAATTTACAACCCGTTCTTTTAAAAAGGAGTCCAAATACCTCAGACCGGTGGAGGTGCCACCTTTTTGAAAAGGTGTATTTTTGGAAGTACTCAAATCAACTAATGTAAATTGTGCACCGATTGCATCAACTAGTTCTTCAGAAAGAAACGAATTTGATTTAGGATGAAAAGGGAAAGGTTCCAAATCCATAAATTCACACCAATCATCTTTCCAAGTCGCTCGGTTTGATAATCCTCGTTTGACTCCGTTGGTAATGTATTCGTTCCAAACGATTTTGTGCTTTTTGCAAAAAGCCATCACTGCTTTGTCGCGATTAAAAGTGAGCTGTATTCCTGTTTCTTGATGGGAATAAATGGTTGAAATAGGCTGCATTTGATTGATTTTTTCAAACGCGTCAACCACTTCACTCTCAAGTATTAAAATTTCCGTTTGATAGGGCTTTAATTGTTTTTGAAGTTCTTCCAACGACTGTTTGATAAAATCAAAATGCCGCTGACTGTAATGCGGGTCGCTTACTAACGAAGGTTCGAAAATGTAAAGCAAAAGCGTTTGCTCTTCTGATTCCAAAGCTCGAAAGAGTGCTTCGTTATCGTGTAATCGCAAATCTCTTTTGAACCAAACAATTTTCATTTTTATATTCTTTTTGAAAATGAAGTTTTTTTATAAAACCACTAAGGTAATTAGTTTCATTAAGCGTGATTGACTTTGCGTGCTTTGCGTTTTTTCTTAGTGCTCTTTGCGGTTAAACCTGTATCTACTTAATTTAATAAAACGGAGCGTCTTATTATTTTAATGGTTTAAATTTATCCAACCGCTTCCTTGTAAATCCGTAAACACCTTTCACGAGCTTCCTTATGGTCCACAATTGGTTGAGTATACGTTGAGGTTTCCACTTCGGGCACCCATTTTTTGATGTATTTCCAATCTTTGTCAAACTTTTTAATTTGCTCTGTTGGATTGAAGATTCTGAAATAAGGTGCGGCATCTACTCCCGAACCTGCTGCCCATTGCCAATTGCCCACATTACTTGCTTGTTCGTAATCAAACAATTTTTGAGCAAAATAGGTTTCGCCCCAACGCCAATCAATCAACAAATGTTTACACAAAAAACTCGCAACGACCATACGAACGCGGTTATGCATATGACCGGTAGCATTCAACTCTCGCATGCCGGCATCGACCATGGGATAACCTGTTTTACCCTCGCACCAATTTTTGAAATCAGTTTCATCGTTATTCCATTGAATCGCATCGTATTTTTCTTTAAAACTCTTTTGAATGGTATGTGGAAAATGCCACAATATTTGCATGAAAAACTCCCGCCAAATCAACTCGTTCCAAAAAGTTTCGTTTTTAGATTCAATTGCTTTGGCTACCATTTTTCTTATGGAGACGGCTCCAAATCGAAGGTAAGCACCTAACATCGAAGTGCCTTTTACTGCAGGAAAATTGCGGGTACCTTCGTAATTCGAAATTAAATGATCCGAGACATCGAAAGGTGGAACTTTAATTTTGGAAGCTTCAAATCCAATGTCGGACAAACTCAGAAAAGGGTAGGAGTGATTCGTAATTTTATCCAATTTATTTTCGGAAGGATAGTCTATCAAAGAAATGGTTTTAAACTTTTCTTTCCATTTTCGCGAGTACGGGGTATAAACCACATAGGGCAAACCATCGTCTTTCACCACCTCACTTTTTTCAAAAATTACTTGGTCTTTACTGGTTTTGAACTCGATAGAATGTTCTTTAAACAATTGATTCAGTTCCTTATCCCTTTTTCGGGCATACGGTTCGTAATCATGATTGGTATAAACCGCTGAAATACTATTTTCTGCCAGAATGTTTTTGAAAACTTCTAAAGGATTCCCATGAAATACCGCAAGTGATTTTCCTTGCAGGTTTAATTGCTTTTGTAAAGTCGATAGTAGTTCATGAATAAACGTTACCCGAGCGTCGTCTTTCGGCAATTGTGAAAGTATGGCTTCATCAAAAATAAAAATAGGCAACACTTCTTCCGTGCTGTTTAATGCATGATATAGTCCAACATTATCCTCTAAACGCAAATCTCTTCGAAACCAAAATATATTCATCCTTAAACAACCTTAAACAATTTTAAACAATCTTAAACAACCTTTAACAACTTTAAACTAAAAGTGTCGACATCCCACCATCCACATGAAAAATCTGTCCTGTAATCCAAGTACTTTTATCACTCAATAAGAATTGGGCCATTTGAGCCAAATCTTCGGGTTGTCCGAATCGCTTCAGCGGATGACGCTCGGCTGATTTTTCTTTTTTCACCTCGTTATTCAGAAATTTATCGGCCAATGGGGTATCAGTCAACGAAGGTGCTATTACATTCACCCGTATTTTCGGAGCGTATTCAGCGGCTAATGCTTTTGCAAAACCTTCAATCGCTCCTTTGGATGCAGAAACACTTGTGTGAAAAGGCATTCCCATGCTTGCCGCCACACTGCTAAACAAAACAATACTCGATTGTTCAGAAGCAGTTAAGTTAGGTAAAACCGATTGAATAACCTTTACCAAACTGATAAAATTCACCTGTAAATCACTTTCAAAGGTTTCTGGTTTGATGCCTTTGAACGGACGCAAATTAATACTGCCCGGACAATAAACCAACCCGTCTAGTACAGCAGGTAAAACGGATGTATCCAGAACATCGGTGGTTGCGTCAAACGGAATGTGTGTCGCATTCAAATCAGCTATCATTTCATTCGTTCGGGAGGCAATGTATATTTTGCTTTCAAGTTGCAATTCTTTTGCAATTGCGTATCCAATTCCGTAAGATCCGCCAATGAGTAGTATGTTTTTCATGATTGTTTAAATTCACCAAAAAGTTCAATTAATTTTTTCTGTCTGTACGCAAATATTTCGTTCAACTTGGGTTGTACTAAAATTGGGTGAACCAATTGTCCCAAAACTCCCATCGGAAGTTTGTAATCTACAATGTCTTCCATTTCAACACCTCCTGGAATCTCTTTTAAAAAATGTTTGTGGTGCCAAAGTGCATAAGGCCCAAAACGCTGTTCGTCTACAAAGTATTCGAGGTCTTTTACATGCGTAATCTCTGTCACCCATTTGGTTGGAATTCCTAAAACCGGCGTCACAATGTATTGGATGATTTGTCCCGGAAACATCGGTTTGTCGGCTCCCGAAAGTATATTAAAACCCATATAATCAGGAGTGATGGTTTTTAAGTTTTTCGGACTCGATAAAAAGTCCCAAGCTTCTTGCAAGGAAATCGGTAAATTTTGCTTGGTATGCAGTGTATATATTTTCATATTTTTTTTGCAAAGATACTAAATGTTTAACATTTATGTAAAAAAGTTAAACAATAAATATAGGTTTTATGGTTTCTTTAACAGTTACTATTTAATTGAAAGTGTAACTTTGGATTCTAAATAAAAAACACAAAATAATATGAAAAAAATAGTTATTGCAACTGCACTATTTATTGCGAGTTTACCGACATTGGCTCAGGTAAAAACGCCGGCGGCGAGTCCAAAAGCAACGTTTACTCAAACAGTGGGTTTAACAGATGTAACCGTTGACTATAGTCGTCCGAGTGCCAAAGGAAGAATCGTATTTGGTGAATTGGTTCCTTTTGGAAAACTTTGGAGAACAGGTGCCAATCAAAATTCAATGGTAACCTTTAGTGATGACGTAGTGATTGATGGTAAAACTTTAAAAAAAGGAAAGTATGCTATTTTTGCTACGCCTAAAGTTGAATCATGGGAAGTAGTATTTTATACAGATACTGAAAACTGG
>NZ_JBILTE010000146.1:0-6388 GCF_044371705.1 Flavobacterium sp.
TATATTAGACTTAAATATTTAAAATGCTTACTAAAGCCAAATCATTAAAATTAATTCAAGCAGTAAAAGAATACAAGAAACAATATCTTGATAAAAGTCTTGGCGAACTTGATGAAAGCGGAACAAGACTCTTGATTAATGATTTTCTTACAAATATTTTATGCTTCAAGATGATTGAGGAAGTCAAGACTGAATATATGATAAGAGGCACATATGCAGATTATGTAGTTCAAATAAATGGAAACAGACACTTTCTTGTTGAAGTAAAAGCACTTTCACTTAACTTATCTGACAAACATATCCGCCAATCCATAAACTATGGTGCAAATGAGGGTATTGATTGGGTGCTTTTAACAAATGGAAGATGTTTTCAATTATATAAGGTGCTTTTCGAAAAACCAATAAGTGCAGACCTTGTTTTTTCAATTGATTTAGATGATACAAGTAAAATTAAAAACAACTGTCTTTCGCTCGAATATTTGCACAAAGAGTCAATCGCCAAAAATGGATTGAATGAATTATGGAAAAAGCATTCCGCCTTATCAACAAAGTCACTTTCTAAACTAATTTACTCGGAAGAGATAGCGAAATTTATTCAGAAAAAGTTGAAAAAGAAAGTAGGAATGAAGTTTGATATTGAAGAAATTGAAAATGCAATTAAAAGAGTTGCATTTGAACCAGTGGAAATTGAACTTATAAAATCAGCAGAAAGAAAGCCACAAAAAAAAATAAAAGTTTCTACGATAAATAATGGCGCTGATGATGCTAAAAGTTAAGTTATCGTATCGTTCTTCGAAAATATCATTCGCTTGAGGGTTTTACAAAAAGTGAGGCTATGTAAGCTGTGAATGTGCCAAACATCCCTACGCCAAATGTCATCAGAAAAATTGCTATCATTCTGCCCTCACTTGTTACTGGGTATTTATCGCCATAGCCAACGGTGGTAACGGTTGTGTACGCCCACCATATTGCATCTTCAGCAGTCTTAATATTACCATTAGCTGTATTTTCCACCTGTAGAATCGCAATTGAGGAAAAAATGAGTATGAGAAATGCCAAAATCATAACAGAGGATAGGGCCCCTTTCGCTTTATTGAAATAGATATGATTCAAAAATTCTTTAATTGACTTAAAGGCACGGACTATTCTGATAATGCGAATTATTCGAATAACTCTTGCAAACCTAAACGTATCAATTATAGGAATACTTGACAATAAATCAATCCACCCCCACTTCAAATATTCTTTTTTGCTAGTTGCCCTAACAAATTGGTATAGAAACTCACAAAAAAAGAAAGTACACAGCAAATAGTCGAAATACTTTAAAAGTTTAGATACTTCCGCTGATATTGGGAAAAGAGTATCCACCACCAAGCATATTAGAGCTGTTATAGAAAATATTAATACAGCAAGATTTAAAATACTGAAACTTTTATTCGACTCCATTTGATTCAAAATTGAAAGGGACCGGGTCAATTATCACAGAAATGCTTCCATCAAAGAAAATAGCTTTAACGGACTTTAGCTTTATTTTCTCGAGGGTTGATGTAAAGTAAACACTTTCAAATTCATAAATACCAAAATTTAAAGGTTCAATAGGACCTACCCCTCTTACTGTTCGCAAATGTGTTTTATATCTAAAATCAATTGCCGGGTCTCCTACCGGGTTAAATGCTTGGAATGTAAATTCTATGTACTTGATTTTTTTTCGAAAAGGATTAAAAGCAGTAATTCTGATATCGTAAATATCCGTTAGATACTCTGACTTATTGTAAAATTTCCAATCTTTTACTATTGTTCGCCTTGGCCCCACCTTATCTACAGTAATCCGTAGAGCTCTATTTATTGAATCTAGCTTCGTTAGTTCCACTATACTTAAGGAATCTGCTTTTGATTTACCAATACTATCTTGGATAGTCTTGTGTTTTTCGATTAATATTCTAACACTATCTTTAAAAATTATTATTTGATTTGTAGCTTTAGAAATCCGTTCTTCAATACTTGGCGAACTATTCCGCAACTCAATAATTTTCTTGCGAACTAATTCGAGGCTAGAAAATTGAATATCTCTTGCGAAATATGTTTTTTTATCAATTAACAGTACAAAGAAAAATTCACTTCGACATTTTATTTCATCGATAACAAAAAAAACGGAGTCTTTAAATAATTCGAGTTTTTTGATTACACTTTCACAGTTATCATCAACAGTGGTAAATGCTGTTATACTTTCAGAATTAGATTTTGGCTTTGCTAAAACATAGTTTTGTGAGAATGCACTCTGAAAGCTAATCAAGACTAATAAAGCACTTATTAATATTTTAGATATCATCTGCTTGGCTTTTTATTAGAAGTTGCACATCCCATCTAAATACTAAAATAAAGTGAACTAATTATATGTTTATATGAAATAATTTTATTATATCTAAAATTTATCACTTTAAAAGGAATCTATTCCTTCAGTGCTTCAGAATCACATAGCCTATCAAGCTCTTCCTTTGAAACTCCTTTTAATTCAAGATTTTTTCTAATAAGCTTTACAAGGCCTTTATTCGCATCTTTAACACCTTTTTGAACTGCCGTTGATACAAGCCACCAATGGAATAAATACCAAATCACAGCACCAATGAGAATAAAAAAAATAAGATTAAGATAGTCGGTAGTTTGAGTCATAAATAATGTTTTTAGAATTCGTATTTCTTTAACCCTATTACTGTATCAATTGAGCGTAAATTTTCATCAACATTTCGAATATCCCATTTTGTTCCATCTGAAAATATTACCTCAATAGGCCAAGCAAGAATAATCTTTTTTGCACGACTACTTAAAATTTCCCAAGAGCCTGTTCTGGCTTTACCAGCTCCTAATGCATCATCGTCGAATCCACCACCAAAACCTTCAACAATACCATATCCCATATCTGCAGGCTCGCCAAACGCATCAATTCCATACCAACGGAACCTTATTGCTTCAATTCTTTTTTTTGAGACATTTTTATACGTAAGTGAAATGTTTTTATAGTTAGAGTATTCTTCTTGGTATAATTTATACTTTATGACCTTAATTGGAGAGGTGAATAGCCCAATTGTATCAATTAATGCAGATTTAGTTACACTATTTATAAGGCTATCTGTAATCTTTTTGGCTCTAATTTTTAATTCTAAATCAGTGGTCTCTTCACTAAAGTTTTCACTTTTAACTATGCCTGTTGACTGATTCTCCTTTTTTAATTCTGTCTCATTTGTGCAAGAAAGAAATAAAGATGCTAATAGAAGAAATTGAAATCGAGTTTTGATACCATAGCAATAATTCATTAAAATCATTTAGGCTAAATTTTAGATTCGCTTTGTTTTCTTAACCAATCATATTACCATCTTTGTCTAATTTAAAAGGAACCTTTACAGAGGTAATCTGTTGACTTTTAGTTTCTATCTCGCATAAATCATTTAATTCCTCTTTTGAAACACCTTTTAGTTCAAGGTCTTTTCTCAAAAGACTTGTTAAGTTTTTAATTCCACTTTTGACTGCCGAAGTGATAATTAGCCACGTTATCCAGAACCAAATTATTAGCGAAACAAGTAAAATCAATAAAAATGTTTCAGTTGTTAATCCATACATAATTTGAGATTTTTACCAATTATCATTTAGCTTTTTAACAGCTTCGTTATTTACTATTACCGAATAGAAATTTTCTTTTATTGAAGCCACCAAATCTGCCATTCCTTGTGCATAACCTTTTCTGCTAACATAGCTGCCGTTTTTTTCAGAAAAATAGTCCTTGAGATAAAAAGACCTTGCTTGCACGCCTGATGAATATTGGCTGGGAAGCATTCTTACATTTCCATCATCAAAGTAAGTATATTTAACTCTTCCGTCCTTAATTTGTATTTGCAGTCGTATGTAAAATTGAATTGGAGTTTTAACACCAAGTGATTTTACATAAAGTGACGAAGTGATATAATTAAGAACTATTTGGTCATCTGTTTCGCTTATCAAAACTTCCCTTAAGTTGACAAATTTTAAACTTGCCCAATTTTTAATTTTATTTTTAATCTCCGAAACATTAAGATTATCAAATTTGTGAATTTCAGAGAAAATAATCAACTCATCTTTGTTTGAGTATAGGCTGTCAAGGTAAAATATGTCAACAGAGTTAGCTGACTTACTCTTTTCTTGTGAGTTTGCTGACGTTGTAAAAATTAAAAAGCAGAAAATGGTAATTAAATATTTCATATTTAAAGGTTTATAAATTAAAACTACAAAATTGTTTTACCCTCTACAAAATCCATTCTGATAATTTTCCTATTTAAATTCTCTCTGGCAACTAACTCAAGCTTGGAGAGAGTCTCCTCTGTTTTAAAATGCTTATACAAGTCAGTCCTAAATACTTGTATCCATACCTCAATCTCTGGCTCTGTAAGCTCCTCTAATTCAATAGTTCCCAAGAGTAAGCCTTTTATCAGTCTAATTTTCTCGCTCCTTTTCATTTTTAAGAGTTTCTACTAAAAAATCTAATTTGCTATCAGATAACATTTCAAACCTTATTTCCTGTGCTCTTGGAACTACAAATGGCAAAATCTTAATCAGTAATTCCAATCGTTTTTATGGGCCCTTAATTAAGCTAAATGTTTGAGGAAGTAATTCCATCTCCTTTTCAAGAAAAGCCTTTAAAAGCTCTATAATCGCTTTTGAAGACTTATTGGGCTCTCCCGCTTGTTCTCAATATTTTATTTACAGTATATAAAATATTAGAAGGAATATCAATGCTTCAGAATCAAGAATGAAGCAACTTGATGAATCAGGATTTCGAATACTATTCGAAGTAAATTAATAAGTGTCATTTTTAATTTTTAATACAGCGAACAGACGCAGCATCATAATCATAAACTGTGGTATTAGTACTACTAAAATTATACCATAATAAAAAAACCTTTCGACTTGTGCTTTCATTACCTGACCACCAGTATCCTCCACTCCCAGAGTTATAAAATGAGCCTGTAGAGGAGCGACTGCCACCTGCTCGACCAGAGAAATTTGAAACATTGGTGGCTCCTACGTTAGGACTATTCCAATAAACTGTATCTTTTAACTTTCCTCCAGCTAAATTTTCGCCCCCAAGGGTATTAAATAAAGTTTGCCATTCTTGATTAGTTGGGATGTGCCAACCTGCTGGGCACACATTTTTATTTCCGTTTGCAGCTGGCTCCAGGGCGTACTGATTATACAGTCCTCCAAATCTATTAATTGTAGATGCTGTTTGATTATTATTATACCAACACATCATTGGTTTCTGTAGCCCGTCTCGATAATTATAGTACCATTCACTTTGACTAGCAACTACGGGTATATTTGTGCCATCATTATATTTAGTGGTTCGTAAATTCTCTGACATCCAAGTTTGAGCGCCTATAATTACTGTGGGATAAGTGTTACCAGAAGCGTCAGTTACAGAATTTGTTACAACTCTTGTTAAAGTACAGTTCCTACCACCTATATTAATTAAAAAGTTTGCTATTCCTTCAGATTCTGGTACTCCTGTAATTGTATAAGTTAATTCACCATTACCATTGTTGAAATTACTTGCATCTATTGCTGCTGTCAAACCAATTACTCCTGTCGACGCAACTGTTTGTAAATTGAAAGAACCCCCATTTCCTCCAGTGTAAGGGATGACACTTCTCGCGATTGAAGAAAAACCTTTAGTAAAAGCGCCTGTGTGAGTCGCAGCCGAACAGTTTAATGTCAAAATTGTGCCAGAATTTGAAGAGCTTCTAAAATTTAATTCGTTTCCATAACCAGTACCTACACTATTAGTTGCATATGCACGAACATAATAAGTTGTATTAGGAATTAAACCCGAAATAGTGCTACTAAAACTTCCTAATCCATTTCCCTCATTAGTTTTGGTGTTTAGTGCAATTGTTGGGTTTGCAGAAGTACTCCAAACAAGGCCTCTTGCAGTTATTGTAGATGTGCCAATACTTGTTACATTCCCACCCCCAACGGCAGTTGTAGTACCAATGCTACTAATTGGATTTGTAGTAATTGTCGGTATTAAGGGAGATGGTGGTTGAGTTGGCGGGGTGCTACAAGAATTTAAAAAAATGAAAATAAATGCAGTGTATGTATTTAATCTAAAACGTATCATATAGCTATTTAATTATTAAATTTAAGACTGAATTACTTAAACTAATCAATCATTGTTATTTGTAACCAAATCTCAATTTAGGGCTCTGCAAACTCCTATAATTCAATAGCACCCAGCAGTAGTCCTTTTATCAGTCTAATTTTCTCGCTCCTTTTCATTTTTAAGAGTTTCTACTAAAAAATCTAATTTGTAATCAGATAACATCTCAAGACTTATTTCCTGTGCTCTTGGAATTACAAATGG
>NZ_JBILTE010000260.1:0-2850 GCF_044371705.1 Flavobacterium sp.
AAGTCAGTAAGTTAGATTTCCTGTCTACCGAAATAATCAAAAAGTAATAGGTATAAACCCAACTTTCAGGTTCAATTACTCGTTCATCTTCTTTGTCGAACCAGTCCTTTGATAAAATATAAAACTCGTTATCCCCAAATTCGTTGTGAATTTCAAAGTATCTGTCGAGCAGTTTTGCAAATTCGTTTCTATCGTCACCCCAGTCAGGTTCATTTACAAAGTCAAAAAGAAATTTTGATACTCCTTGTTTGTCCGTTTTCTTGAAGTCGGTGATTTTTATTTTGTCAACGTTAAAAGCTTGTCTCAAATAACCTTTGTCTGGTTCAGCTTTTACACAATCACGCAAACTGTCAAATGAGAATCGTTTTGAACGAATGAAGGTGTCAACAATTTGGTCGTTTCTAATTAGTTCGTCAACCCCAATAGCAAATTCTGTCAAGTTTATACCTTGATAGCCTTCGTTAATTTCGATATGTCTTTTAGTATCGATGGTTGTCATTAGTCGAGTAGGCAAGGGGATTTCACCCCAAGCCTCTCACAGAACCGTACTTGATAGTCTCCCATCATACGGCTCTTCAGTTGATTGTCAGTGGTTAGAATCATCCTACAAATATAGTTGTTCTAATTAACATCATCAAATCAAGCTGCTACCCCCTTCGCTCCGCTCCCATTACAGGAGTTTCATCACTACTACGAAGTAGTCCGCCATCTTATGAAATATCGATATTCAGCCTTGCATTTTTCTTTACTTGAACTTTTCTCTTAACACTTTCATAAGACTTCCTCTGTTCCCTTCAAAAGCCTAAATAGGATTCTTGCCTCCTTCGTGACGTCTGTCATGTAGCCAATAAGCAGATAATCGCTACACTCGTCCTTGTGCACCATTTACCACAAGTTTTGACAGAGTTACCGTTTTTTCGACATTTCATCAGAGGTTCACTTGCGTTCAACTCTCCTATTCGCACCTGACACGTCTAGCATGCCTTTTCTCTAAACGTTCAATACCGCTCAGTCACCCAAGAAGCACCATAGAGTGGTTTGTTAACCCCGTCTGCACAGCGTTAACGGAAGACCTACTTCCATCTTTCAAAGAACATTGAACTTCAAAATTATTAATCTCTGGTTCATTCAGAGCACACAAATGAGTGCTAACGATTTGCATGCTAGCGATGGCCGCGATACCGAAGCACTAAACTGCAAACCTATCACAAATTTACAAAAGAAATACGAACTTCCAAATTAGCGCTGAACCAGCGGCTATCGCTAGCATGCTGTTATTGGCTGTTGTTTCTGCGTGTCAAATTAACTTTCATAATTGTAATTATTGTCACTCTCTATTATGTATAAACTTCTTCGTCCATTTATTAAAAAAGATTAATAGTCCTAATGTAACAAAAAATATGGCATTTAAAATAATAGCAGTCTTAAGTCCCCATATATTGAAAATTGTCGTCATTAAGTCAGTTCCGCCTTTTATTGCGGAAATTTTAAATACTACTTTTTGAATAAAGAAGCCAATTATTAAAACTAATAATGAATTGTACCAAACTAATTTATATTTCAAGCCTATTGTCAGCGAAATAATGGAAGAAAACATTAGTCCTATTAACGAAAAATAAATAGTCCTACGAACTAAAAAAGTCAATCTTTCACCAAATGTGAAATTTTCACTTTTCAAAAGGTGATTATCGAAATCAGCTGTGCCAAATTTATAATTCCAAATAGTTTCAACTAGGTTTAAGTCAGTTAATTTTGCAAGTTGTCGAAACCCAGCAATAATAAGTATTGTCGCAAATAGATGTAGTGTTATTTGTCGCCAATTTAATTTCATATTGTTCCACTTTTCAATCTCAGGATTTTTTTTTTTACAATTGCCAATAACGGGCCGCGGCTAAAAGAAGTTGGCGCTTTTGAACTACAAACCTCATTCTGAAATCCGCATTTCAAATGTAAAATAAATTTTCTTTAGAACCACAAACAAGCCAATTTCTTTTAGCCGCTGTTATTGGCTGGCGGTCAACACAATGTTTAAATCTACTCGTCTTGCGTTTTGCAATTTTACATTTCGATTGAAATTTTCACCTTACCTCCAAGTCCCTTTTCCACAATGTCAAACAATGTTTTCAACGTCAAGTTTCCTCCATTGTTTTCTACCCTAGAAATAAAAGTTCTTTTTTTGTCAAGTATGTCAGCAAGTTGGTCTTGGGTTAAATGTTTGTCTTCACGTGCCTTACGCAACAACAAACCTATTTTAAAACTTTCAAACTCTCTGTCTAGTTCGTCTCGTCTTACAGTGCCCTTTTTTCCATATACAGAGTCCTTGATTTTTTTCCAGCTTTTAGTTTCCATTTTCTTTATTTTTTTGTTCGTAATATTCTTTCATTAAACTTATTGCTTTCGCTATTTCTTCTCTGGGAGTTTTCTGAGTCTTTTTCGTAAAACCATTTAACAATATAACCAGTTTTCCTTTGTCGAAAAAACAAAAAACTCTCCAAATATTTGTTCCTAATTGTATTCGTGCTTCATAGAGTCCTTTCGTCCCCTCCAATGATTTTAAATAATTTGTTGGTACACGTTCTAATGTTTCAATTGCCTCAATTATTTTATATATTTTGTCTTGAACTTTTTGAGGTTGCTGCAACAAGAAGTCTTCAAAATAATTTTTGTAGGATATAACTTCTCTAATTTTTTCCATGAGCACAAATGTAACTTATAAGTTACTATTTTCCAAATATAATTTGAATTTATTTTTCGGTCGATTTTTCAGCCGCTTGCCAATAACGGTCCGCGGCTAAAAGAAGTTGGCGCTTTTGAACTATAAACCTCATTCTGAAATCCGCATTTCAAATG
>NZ_JBILTE010000147.1:0-6370 GCF_044371705.1 Flavobacterium sp.
GTAGGTATGCGAAACCCTTGGAAATTCTCATTCGATTCGCAAACAGGTGATTTATGGATTGCCGATGTGGGTCAGAATGCCATAGAAGAAATTAATAAAGCTCCATCGACAGCGGCTGGTTTGAATTATGGATGGCGTTGTTACGAAGGAAATTCCCCATTCAATACAGCAGGATGCAGTATCATTACCAATTATACCTTCCCGGTAACGGATTATACACATGCAGCGTCTGGTGGTTGTTCCATCACCGGCGGTTATGTTTATCGCGGGGCAACCTATCCGAATCTGCAGGGGAAATATGTTTTTTCGGATTATTGTAGTAGTAAAATCGGCTACATTTCTAACACGGGCGGTGCGATTACGTGGTCTAATGCTTTTACCGGAAATATTTCTACATTTGGTCGCGATCAGAATGGCGAATTATATGTGGCCGGACTCAGTAATGGTGTCATTTCAAAAATCATAGACACAACTTTAGGTGTAAATGATATGGAAGAAATTGGGGTTTCCATCTATCCAAACCCTGCAAAGGATTATTTTACAATCGAAAACAAACAAAATCGCGAACTGAGTATAAAAATATATGACGCTTCGGGAAAAATGGTTTTAAATCAAGAAGGACAATCATTTGAAATACTAACAATAAATACTTCCCGTTTTAATGAAGGACTCCATTTATTAGTTGCCGAAGATGGAAATGGCTATTCGTTTAAATCGAAACTGGTTATTCAATAATTTAAATTAAAAAGGGATTTCAAATTTGAAATCCCTTTTTCTTAAGGTGCCGGATTTGGAATCATTTCTTGAATTTTCTCAATTTCCATCAAAACTTCGGGAGATAAAATCGTATCAAACGCATTTATGTTTTCTTTCAATTGTTCTAGGCTTGTGGCACCAATAATTGTTGACATAACCAAACTTTGTTGATTCACAAAAGCTAAAGCCATTTGTGAAAGTTTCATTCCATTCGATTCAGCCAAATCTTTATACAATCGGGTTGCTTTAAAACAGTTTTCATTGCTGTAGCGAATAAAATTTGGAAAAGTTTTTAATCGCGACTTTTCAGGAAAACCGGATAAATATTTCCCGGTCAAAAAGCCAAAACCTAAGGGTGAATAGGCCATTAAACCTACATTTTCTCTTATACACATTTCAGACAAACCCACTTCAAACAACCTGTTTAATAGCGAATAAGGATTTTGAATACTTACGATTCGCGGTAAATTATGGCGTTCGCTTTCTTGCAAAAAACGCATCACACCAAACGGATTTTCATTAGAAACACCAATGTGTTTTATTTTTCCTTCTTTGATTAAACCCTCAAAAGTGGTCAAAACATCACAAACAGAATCGGTCCACTTTTCATCAATTTGTTGCACTCCTCTTTTTCCAAACATATTCATCACCCGTTCCGGCCAATGCATTTGATACAAATCGATGGTATCCGTTTGAAGGTTTTTTAAACTCAATTCAACTGCTTCGGTGATACTTTTCTTTGAAAAATCAAGTGGATTGCGTATATACTCCATCCCACGATTAGGTCCTGCAATTTTAGTTGCTAAAACAATCGCATCGCGTTTGCCTGATTTTTTAATCCATGATCCAATATGGCGTTCAGTACTGCCAAAAATTTGAGCATTTCCGCCAATCGGATACATTTCGGCAGTATCAATAAAATTAATTCCTCTTTCGATGGCATAATCCAATTGTGAATGGGCTTCTGCTTCGGTATTTTGATTGCCGAAAGTCATCGTGCCTAGACAGATTGTACTGATTTTTAGGGAAGTATTTGGTAGTGTAGTGTATTTCATTTTGAGGTACTGAGGTACTAATGTACTGAGGTACTAAGCAACAGAAGGATAAACCTTAGAACCTCAGTGCCTCAGAACCTTAGAACCTATCTACAAATCATTTAACATTTTAGAAATTTCATCCAATTTTGGAGTCAAGATAATTTCAATTCTTCTGTTTTTAGCTTTTCCTTCAGCTGTTTCATTGGAAGCAATTGGAGCAAATTCTCCTCTTCCGGCTGCTGTTAGATTTTCTTTATTTACGCCTTTATTTTCGGCCAAAATATTTACAATCGCTGTAGCTCTTTTGGTAGACAAATCCCAGTTGCTTTCAATGCCGCCACCGATAGAACCTAAAATTTTATCATTGTCGGTATGACCTTCAATTAAAACAGAAATTTCGGGATTTTGTGCCAATACTTTGCCTACTTCCACAATGGCTTTTTTACCTTCGGTTCCAACTGACCAACTGCCGGTTTGAAACAACAATTTGTTTTCCATCGATACATATACTTTTCCGTTTTTTTGATAAACAGATAATCCTTTGCCTTCAAAACTGTTCAAAGCCTTTGACAAAGTTTCTTTTAATTGTTGCATGCTGGCTTCTTTCGCTGCAATCATGCTTTCTAAATCATTCACACGTTGTGAACGGTCTTTTAAATCTGCTTGCATTTTGTTTAATCGTGCTTGTTCCGCTGCTAATGCATTTTCTTTTGCATTCAATTGAGCCAATAATTCTCTGTTTTTCTTCATATTCGATTCCAGAGCATCATTCGAATTTTTTTCCAATGCTGCATAGGAATCTTGAAGCGTTTTTAATTTTAATTTGACAGAAGCTAATTCATTTTGCAATTGATCACGCTCCGATTTAATTCGGGCTAACTCATCCTGATTGGTTTTTAAATCATTCTCCAACTGGGTTTTTGCCTGCGTCAATTGCTGATTTTCATCCGTTAATTGATTGTGCTCTTTTTTCAAATCGGCATACTTACCTTCTAGTTCATTGTAAATCTTTTTTGACACACACGAAGAGGCAAATAGTAGGGTTAATGAGAGTAACGAAATTCTTTTGAACATGTTTAAGTATTTGAGGGTTTATTATTTTGTTATTGTTATTATTACTCAATTTCCACCAAAATCGGGCAATGATCGGAATGTTTGGCTTCCGGCAAAATCAACGCTCGTTTCAACCGATCTCGCATGGGCTCGCTCACCAAATGATAATCGATCCGCCATCCTTTATTGTTATTTCTTGCATTGGCTCGGTAACTCCACCAACTGTAATTGTGTGGTTCTTTGTTAAAATGACGGAAACTGTCTATGAATCCGTTCTTCATAAATCGGTCCAACCACGCACGTTCCACTGGTAAAAATCCGGAAACAGTAGCATTTCTAATTGGGTCATGAATATCAATCGCTTCGTGACAAATGTTATAATCACCACAAATAATCAAATTCGGAAGCTCAATTTTTATGCGGTTGACATACTCTTGAAAATCGTCCATGTATTTGAACTTATGATCCAGTCGGTCAATATTGGTTCCCGATGGCAAATACAAGCTCATCACTGAAAAAGTATCAAAATCAGCTCTCAAATTTCTGCCTTCATAGTCCATGGAAGCAATTCCGGTGCCGTACACTATTTTTTTAGGCTCAATTTTCGAAAGAATGGCTACACCACTATATCCCTTTTTTTCAGCCGGAAAATAGTACTGATACGGATAGCCGGATTGTGTAATGTCTTGCGCAGGGATCTGATCCTCAGTTGCTTTAATTTCCTGTAAACAGATAATATCAGGATTGGCTTGCTGCAACCATTCAAGGAAACCTTTAGTTATTGCCGCTCGAATACCATTGACATTGTATGAAATAATACGCATGAATAAATGTTACTAAAGTTTTTCAAAAATAGGCAAAAACACTGAGTATCAAAACCGCTTTAATGAATTATAATAAATGTTTAACAAGTAGTTTGCAATTCAAGGTTTTTTAGAAAAACATTCAATAGAATTACTATATTTGTTTCTTGCTCTTAAAAATAAAAATCAATCAGAAAAATGGGGTTAGTAACCGCTAAAGAAGTAGCCAAAGCAATTCACGTCGATAAATATGGTTTCATCGGAACGTTTATTGGATGGCTATTGATGAAAGTGTTGAAAATTTCTACGCTGAACAACATTTACAATCGCAACAAACATTTATCGGAACTTCCTTTTTTAAATGCTATTTTAGATGAATTTCAAATAAAATTTGAAATCCCTGAAGAGGATTTAAAACGACTACCAAAAGAAGGGCCTTACATCACTGTTTCCAATCATCCCTTGGGCGGAATTGACGGTATTTTGTTATTAAAACTGATGCTGGAACGGGAACCTGATTTTAAAATAATTGCCAATTTTTTACTTCACCGCATCGAGCCAATGAAGCCATACATCATGCCGGTGAATCCGTTTGAAACACATAAAGATGCCAAGTCAAGTGTGTTGGGAATCAAAGAAACACTTCGCCATTTAAGCGATGGAAAACCCTTGGGAATGTTTCCTGCCGGTGAAGTTTCCACTTATAAAGACGGTGTTTTAGTAGTAGATAAGCCATGGGAAATAGGAGCGATAAAAGTCATTCGAAAAGCACAAGTGCCTGTTGTTCCTATTTATTTTCACGCTAAGAATAGCCGATTGTTTTACTTTTTGTCGAAAATAAGCGACACATTCCGAACGGCTAAACTACCTTCAGAATTACTTACCCAAAAAAACAGAATTATTAAAGTCCGCATAGGTAAACCTATTTCGGTTGCGGAACAAAATGAATACGAAAACATCGAATCCTATAGCGAGTTTTTGCGTAAAAAAACCTATATGTTGGCCAATGCTTTTTATAAAGGAAATAAATTATTGCTAAATACACCCTCATTTAAAATACCGAAAAGTCCGAAAGAAATTGCCAAGCCCGCCAATCACGACAAGATTCTGGAAGAAATGGACATGTTGAAAGAAGGGGATTACCGCTTGTTACAAAGTAAAAACTACCATGTTTATTTGGTAACGGCTGATAAGATTCCGAATATTCTGCATGAAATTGGTCGTTTGCGTGAAATTACATTCAGGCACGTAGGGGAAGGAACCAATGAATCGCTCGATTTAGACCAATACGACAAATATTACCACCACATGTTTTTGTGGGATGATGATACACAATTAATTGCCGGAGCCTATCGGATGGGATTAGGCTCACACATCTACACCAAATACGGTATCGATGGATTTTATTTGCATGAATTATTCCGTTTCGAACCGGAGTTATATGACATGATGCACAGTTCCATCGAAATGGGTCGTGCCTTTATTACCAAAGAGTACCAGCAAAAACCAATGCCTTTGTTTTTACTTTGGAAAGGAATTGTACATACTACTTTGCGTTATCCCGAACATAAATATTTAATTGGTGGCGTAAGTATTAGCAATCAGTTTTCTGATTTTTCAAAATCGCTGATGATTGAATTCATGAAATCGCATTACTATGACCCCTATGTGGCCCAATACATTCACCCGAAAAAAGAATACAAAGTCAAACTGAAAGATGCCGACAAAGATTTCGTGTTTAATGAAACGGAAGCCGATTTAAATAAGTTTGATAAAATTATTGATGAAGTAGAACCGGGAAATTTACGTTTGCCTGTTTTGATTAAAAAATACATTAAACAAAATGCACGAGTTGTGGCATTCAATGTCGACCCGCTGTTTAACAATGCGGTGGACGGTTTGATGTATATTCGCATTGCCGATTTACCTGAAAGTACCGTAAAACCTGTGATGGAAGAGTTTCAAGCGGAGTTGGAACGCAAGGATAAAGGATAGTTTATTTTTTGTCGTGCTGAACTTGTTTCAGCACGACAGTTAAACGTTCATTGCAAGCAAACTTACAAGTTTTAAAACCAACCTCTTTTGTTAACCTGATACGTTTGATAGAATTCTTCGTCAGATTTAGTTAAGTAAATAATTCCTTCGATTAAACCGATAAGTCCCGGAATCCACAGAATAAAGACACCTATAAAAATACATGTTGTTGCTAAACCTAAAATGGTCATTCCTAAAAGGATAATTCCTTCAGTCGTGTAGCCAAGGAAAAATTTGTGTACACCTAATGAACCTAATAATATTGCTAAAATCCCTGCTGCAATCTTTTTATTATCTTGTGGTGAACTCTGCGGCAGAGGAGAATTCCAATCTTCTTTTGGTTGTGATGTTTCCATTAATAGTTATAGTTTTGATTAATAATTGGTTATAAAAATAAAGAAATTATTGAAATGCTCGGTCATTTGGTTCCCAAAGTTCGATTTAAATTTAAAATATAATTACTATTGAAATAAAATCATCAGGTAAATGAACCTGCGAAAATTACGGAGTTTACTTATATATAGCTCTGATTTTATCTACTATCACTTGAGCTAATTTTTGGTGACTTTCATACGTCCAACCCGCGATATGTGGTGATAAAAGTACATTTTCTGCTTGCAATAAATAACTCAATGCTTCGGGTCGTTCGCCTTCAAATAAGGTTTCAAATGATAATTTTTCATATTC
>NZ_JBILTE010000222.1:0-3950 GCF_044371705.1 Flavobacterium sp.
GATATTTTAATCTCATATTCGCGAATAAATGATTCTTCATTTTCAAAATCATTTTCAGATAAGAATTTAGTTTTACATTGCAATTCTTTAAGTTTATTAAATCTAAAAGGAATTGTTAAGCTATCATCTTTGACAGTCTCATTTTGTTTAGCATTTCGGAATCTTATTTCTGTTTTTACATTTCCAGATACATTTACCTCTAAATTCATTTCTTTATTTAATTCGGGAGATTTTCCTTTTTGACAAGAAGCAATCAAAACGAATAATAAGAATTGAGATATTTTCATCTTTTTAAGATTAAGGTTGTCGAAACTTGCTGCTAACTCGTTTATACCCGCTACAAATTAACGACGATACGCCCAAAATTAGATGGATAGTCGCCAATCAGTAGTGTATTATCATCAAATATACTATTTATTTATAATCCTTTAAATCGTCAAACAATCTTTTTATTTATTAAAGATCAAGTAGTAGCCACTGCACTTTTGCCCGTTTTAAAAAACAATCAAAAGCAATTAAATTCAAAGCGTACTTATTAATTTTTTTTATTTTTATAAAAAAATTTAACCATGCAATCCACCGCTTTAACCCCCGACCAATACATCAACGAACTTCCGGACGACCGAAAGCAAACCATGCAACAACTGCGAGAAGTAATACTAAAGAACATCCCCAAAGGCTTTGAAGAACGAATGGGGTATGGCATGCTGGGTTACTCGGTACCGCATTCTATTTATCCGGCAGGTTACCACTGCAACCCAAAAGATCCGTTGCCGTTTTTCGGACTCGCTTCACAGAAAAACACCATCAATGTCTACCATATGGGGATGTATGCCCGTCAAGACTTGTACGATTGGTTTGTAGCAGAATATCCCAAACATGTAAAAGCCAAGTTAGACATGGGAAAGAGCTGCATCCGTTTTAAAAAACCGGAGCACATTCCGTTGGAGTTAATCGGGGAGTTGCTCCAAAAAATGTCGGTACAAGACTGGATTGCCTTGTATGAAAAAGAAATCAAAAAGGGGTAAAGAGTTGTGAAAATGGGCATAATACTGTATTTTTACCATTCAATACCAATCCATGAAAGAGTTACTTAAAAAAACCTACGGTTTTATATTTGAAGATGCCCTGATTGATGAAATTGCCGAAGTTTCCTTGTTGCGTGATTTCAAAGAAGGCGATGTTTTAATAGACTTTGGCGACTACATTAAAAAAATGCCTTTGCTTATTGAAGGTGCCATTAAAATACTTCGGGAAGATTTTGATGAAGGCGAATTGTTATTGTACTTTATTGAAAAAGGAGATACGTGTGCCATGACCATGGCGTGTTGCATGGGTGAAACCAAAAGTGAAATACGTGCCATTGCCGAAACCAAAGGGACCGTCATTATGATACCCGTTCATAAGATGGAAGAGTGGTTGGGTAAATACAAAAGTTGGCGGAACTATGTATTTAACAGCTACAACAACCGTTTAAAAGAAATGCTCTCCGCTATTGACAATTTGGCGTTTATGAACATGGACGAACGATTAGTAAATTATTTGTCCGAAAAATCGAAGATCAATCATTCCAAAGAAATTCATGCCACCCATCAGGAGATTGCGTATGATTTACATACCTCCCGTGTGGTGGTCTCCCGCTTACTCAAAGCATTGGAAAATGAAGGAACCATCCGTTTGCACAGAGCTTCCATTGAACTGCTGAAGTAATTGGTTACTCTTCTTCTTTTACGATATCTTCTAAGCCTTTTGAGTTTGTATGTAAATGTAAATCCTGCTGTGGAAAAGGAATGACGATGCTGTTTTCTTTCAAAGCTACATCAATGCCCATAATTAAATCACTTTTCACATCGTTGCCGTAATTAAAATGAGGTACCCAATACTTCACAGCAATACCAATCGAGCTTTCGTTAAAATTGGTAAACCAAATCATAGGTTCGGGGTTTTTGAGCACCAAAACATGTGCTTGCACCACTTTCAAAATTACTTGCTGAGCGATTTTTAAGTCTGTTCCATACGCCACACCTACACTAATTTCGTAGCGTCGTTTGGCACTGCCCATCGTCCAATTGGTTAAATGCTGACTCAGCAAATCACCGTTGGGAATAATAACTTCTGCACCGTCATAGGTAGTGACCACGCTGCTGCGAATGCCAATGGATTTCATCTGACCGGTTTGTCCGCCTACTTCTACAATATCATCCAGATTTACGGGCTTTTCAAAAGCAATAATTACTCCACTCACCAGGTTGTTGACTAAGGTTTGCAAACCAAAACCGATACCTACACCCAAGGCACTAATGATAATCGTAAAGCGATCCATCGGAATTCCGGCAGATGTGAAAGCAATCAAGATGCCAATGGTGATAATCAATATTCGGATGAGTAACAACCAGCTGCCAATTTTGTTGGGTTTGCCATTCGAGTGGTTTCTTTGTTTATCTGAGGCCAAAAACGAAACTATTTTTGATAAAAATGTTGCAATGACAATGACTGCAAAGAATATGGTCACACTTTCAAAGGTAAAGGTGAAATCGCCAATGCTTCGTTCTTTTGAATAGCTATCTTCAAAAGGTTTCAACAGTGTTTGGTACCAATAGGTGTTGCGGTTAACCAATACTAACCAAGCGATGAAAAACAAAACCGTATAACCTTTATTGATGGAGTACAATTGCATACTGGTAAAGCTTATTTTTTTCTCATCTTCTGTGTCACTAATATAACCGGAGAATAATGCCATATCATTAATTATATGAAACGTACTGAGTAAACTCACCGCTATTAAAATATTGTAAATGCCCAGAGTCATAAAAAATTTAGAAATATTATAATTACCAAACAGCAAAAAAACAATGGCGATGACTTCCAATACTATCATTAATACAATAATCCAAAGCAGTAAACTGCTGTCCCATCTATGTCGGTAGATATAGGAGTATACACCGAAGGCAATCGCAGCAATACCTACTAACAAAATAAACCATGATTCTATGGCTGATTTCAATATGATGGCTTGCAAACAAATGGCTATAAGTGTAAAAATATACATGATGATCCAAAATCGTTGGTAGTAAACAGTGGTAGTCTCTCTGAATAAGAAAATTAGAGAGAAACCGATAATCGCCCATAAAATACCTGAAATAATAAAAGGCGGCTGCGACATAAAAAATTGAAACAATGTCAAGGTTACTACTAAAGTAGAGGCAAAGGGATACCTAAGAATTTGCACCGGATATTTGAATTTCTGTAGTAATTCCGATTTAATGTATTTCCGTTTGAGTACATTTAAATACAACCAAATTGCTAAGATTGTCAACAGCAACATCGCAAAAATCAGTTCGTGATTAAAAATATAGAAGAGAACCAACAAAGTTTCTTTTTTAAACGAATACACTAAATTGGATTTGAAGTCGAGAGAATTTGAACCTTTTTTAAAGAGGCTTTCATGTTTGACAAACAGATCGTTTACTTCTGCTTTCCTTAAATTTTCTACTTCAATGATATCTGATTCTACACTATATTTGAATTTAGTGCCTAGTATTTGCAGTTTATGAATACTGTCTAATGCATTTTTTAGGCGTAGGTGTAAGGATTTGTAGTTATTGTCAACCGTCATAAAGCGATTAAAATAAATCATTTTTGATACGGAATCCACGGGAGACAAATACAATTCTTTGCTGGTAAATAAGGAGTCAATTTTATTTTGTATGCCACCAAGAGCCTTATTATTGCCGTTTATTTTGACCAATTGCGATTCGATTCGATTGGAAATTTCATTTAGTAACAGACTCGTAACAGTTAGGTTTCGATACGTTAAATACCTACTGTCATTTTCAAAAAGACCAACTAAAGCTACTTTTTTTATTTCGATTTCATATTCTAATTCTTTGGTAAATCCCTTGTAGTCAATCCCTTTTTTGATCGTGTTTTCGGCATTTTGAATTTCAAAA